>JACCZV010000071.1 GCA_013695775.1 Chitinophagales bacterium
GGGCACCTATGTATTATCATTATCAGGTAAACAAGCCACAGCTTGTAAGATGTTTATGAAGCAATAAATCCTGCGCTTAACCCGCACAGAAGGAAGACTTATATTTCAAAAGGAAATAGAATCAATAGAAATAGCATGATTATTATTCAAAGAATGAAAAGCAATTTTGATTTCTAAGTTCATTTCTACTACATAGGAAATTAGTACGCTTTTAAGCGAAATTTAATTTCTACGGCACCAGTCCAGAATACTTTCAGCAAGCTCTAATCCTGTCTGAGCGGTTTTCCTGTTCACGTCGCCATCATAGCCGCTAAAAAGATGTAAATAGTTATAGGCACTTATGAAATCGTTAAGCACTTTGCGGCTTTTAGTGGTCAAATACTGTTTATAAAAATCCACTGTTTTCCTGTTTCCTCTTGATGGGAGAGGAATCTTTGAATCTAAAGCAACCAGCACTCCATTCCATGCTGTGTTGCATGCCATCTTCACATATTTGGCGTCGGCATAATAGCCGGGCACACCATTTCCGGCTTTTGTTTGCAGAATTTCTCTCGCATTAGCAAGATATCTTTCTGCTTCATCAAGTGATGAGTCTGCCAAATTCTCTTTAGTGACTTTCATGAGAACAAAATTAAAGAACTCACCTGAACAGAAATGAAAGGATTGCATTCAAAATGTTCTTTAGTTTCCCATCAGCTCAATGTCCATCATAATTTTGTGGGCAAGCTCGTCGGCTGCGTCCTTACTCTTCCCTTCAGCATAAATGCGAATGATAGGCTCTGTGTTCGAGCTGCGCAGATGCACCCATCCCTCAGCAAATTCAATCTTCACACCATCTTCATCATTCATTGGATAATTTGCATATTTCTTTCTGACAGCATTTAATACCTGCTCAATATTCACCTCCTCAGTCAGCTTGATCTTATTTTTTGAAATTACGTAACTGGGATACCGTGCCTTAAGAGAGAGACAGCTTTCCCCAGATGTCGCCAAATGTGATAAAAACAAAGCCACGCCTACCAATGCATCTCTTCCGTAGTGCAATTCAGGATAGATGATTCCCCCATTGCCCTCCCCGCCAATCACTGCGTTTATCTCTTTCATCTTCTTAACAACATTCACCTCTCCTACGGCAGAAGCCGCATAAATTCCTCCCGCGTTTTCAGTTATATCGCGCAACGCCCTGGTAGAAGAAAGATTCGAAACAGTATTGCCCTTTTTATTTTTTAGAACATAATCTGCTACTGCAACAAGAGTATATTCTTCGCCAAACATGCTGCCGTCTTCACACACAAAAGCAAGCCTGTCAACATCCGGATCAACAGCAATTCCGAGATCTGCATTTTTATCCTTCACCATCTGCGACAGTTCAAACAGATTCTCAGGCAATGGTTCAGGATTATGGCTGAAGTTACCGTCTGGCACGCCATTCAGCAAGACCACATCATTCACCCCCAAAGCATTAAGCAACTTTGGAATGGCAATGCCACCCGTACTATTTATACCATCAACAACTATCTTATATTTTTTTTCTCTAATTGCCGCTGCGTTCACCAAATCAAGGTCAAGAATCTTGTTAATGTGTATATCGATATAACTATCTTTCATCTGAACGCTTCCGAGCTGCTCAACCACTGCATATTCGTAATCGAATGCATTCGCGATAGTTAAGATTTCTCTTCCATCAGAATCAGAAATGAACTCTCCCAGCCCGTTCAGCAGTTTCAACGCGTTCCATTCCACAGGGTTGTGGCTCGCAGTTATTATGATGCCCCCGATGGCATTTTCACAGGTTACCGCCACCTCCACAGTAGGAGTGGTGGAAAGGCCAAGGTCAATGACTTGCATACCGAGTGCCTGTAAAGTATTTGAAACCAATGCAGAAACCATCGTACCCGAAGGGCGGGCATCTCGTCCAATTACGATAGTTTTATTTTTCCCGTTACGTGAAATCCATTGTCCAAACGCGGCAGTAAATTTTATGATGTCTTCAGGAGTGAGATTATCTCCTGATTTGCCACCAATGGTGCCGCGAATGCCGGAAATAGATTTTATAAGAGTCACTTATCAGGAAAAATTGGATGCCATTGGAATCATAAACGGGCGTAAATTAACCAAAGGCAGGTAGGTTCTCTAATAGCAGTGCCCCTTCGATATAAAGTCTATTCAATTACCTTTATGCATATTCAGCAGACAGATTATGAAGCAGAAAGAATGGTTTGAAACATGGTTTGATTCACCATATTATCATGTGCTTTATCAAAACCGGGATGAGGATGAAGCTGAGCAATTTATGCAAAACCTTCTATCTTATCTTAAGCTTTCTGAGAATAGCAGGGTGTTGGATGTTGCATGCGGAAAGGGGCGTCACGCAGTTTATCTTGCAGAAAATAATCTGGATGTGGTAGGTATTGATCTCTCCTGGAAAAATATAAGTCATGCTCAGCATCTGGAGAGAAAAAATCTCTCCTTTTTTCTTCACGACATGCGAAGAGTATTTTATGTGAACTATTTCGACACTGTCTTCAATCTGTTCACCAGCTTTGGTTACTTTGAATCGGAAAAGGAGAATCAAAAAGCAATTCATTCGATGAGCCTTTCATTGAAAAAGGGCGGACGGTTGGTAATTGACTTCTTCAATTCAGGAAAGATTTTCAAGGAGCTTGTGCCGCAGGAATACATTACCCGCGATGGGCTGATGTTTTTAGTAAAGAAGAGATTTGAGGGAAATATTATCTCTAAGAAAATCTATTTGCAGGATCGTGGAAAAGAATATGAATTTGAAGAGCGTGTTCAGACACTTCACCTGTCTGATTTCCGAAAGTATTTTGAGGTTTCTAAGATGCAAATCAGAGATGTATTCGGAGATTATCAATTGAATGCTTACGATGAAACCAATTCTGACCGCATGATTCTTATAGCCGAAAAAACCTGATCAATACCTCGCTGTAGTGTCCCTTACCTAAAATTTTCAGCTTAATTAAGTAGCATTGGAATCACTGATTGATCTCGACCAAAGCATATTTATTTTTTTTAATCAGCAGCTGCGAAATTCATTATTCGACCTCATTATGCCGTATCTGCGTGAGAAAAATTTCTGGATTCCACTCTATGTAGTGCTGCTGTTTTATTTCATTTTATACTTTAAGGTAAAAAGCTGGATTGCAATAGCCTTTGCAGCTGCAACAGCGGTAATTACCGACCAGTCGAGCAGCAGTCTGATAAAGCCCCTAGTGCACCGGATAAGACCCTGCAACGATCCATCTTTTTCAGCCGAGGTGCATCTTTTAGTGAGCTGCGGTGGTGGCTTCAGCTTTATCTCTGCCCACGCCGCAAATCATTTTGGCCTCGCTTGTTTTTTAATTGTAATGCTTCGCGAAAGATTTAAATGGATAGTTCCAGCAGCATTGGCCTGGGCGACGCTTGTTGCCTTTGCACAGGTTTATGTGGGACTACATTATCCATTCGATGTGCTGTGCGGAGGAATTTTTGGAAGTATCGTAGGCACATTGACAGGTAAAATTTGTAAGTCTCTCTTGTCGAAAAAACGTGTAGAACGGTTGTATTGATGCAAGCATGGGGATTTTTTCTGCTCATCATGGCACCCCTTATTGGTGGTGCTGCTGCCATATTTATGAAAAAAAGCAGCCTTGAGAATTATAAGCTGGTATTGAGCTTTAGTGGCGCCTTTCTCTTCAGCGTCAGCCTTATTCACCTGTTTCCCGTGGTGTTCGATAACAATGAAAATGCCGGCATATATGTTCTTGCCGGGTTTTTTATTCAGGTACTTTTAGAACAGCTCACACACGGCATTGAGCATGGTCACTTTCATCAGCACCAGGAGCATCATAAGTACATCTTCGGGTTACTTATGGGCTTAACCATTCATTCATTTTTTGATGGAATTCCACTATCGGATTTTAAGATGCTGGAACAGAGTCATCACTCACTGCTCTTCGGAATTTCAATTCATAAAATACCGGAAGGTTTTGCACTGGCATCTGTACTTCTTTTTTCCAACTACAAAAAACTTACTGTTGTATTTATTGTGCTGCTTTTTTCTTTTGCAGCACCTGCTGCTGTACTGCTGTCAAATACATTTTCAGCAGCGGGGAATGGATTGTTTTCCATCATTGTACCAATGGCAGTAGGCTCTTTTTTGCATGTGTCTACAACAATTTTGTTTGAATCTGAATCGAAGCAACATTTTTTTGGGTGGAAGAAAATTATAGCCATACTACTTGGTGCCGGCATTTCACTACTCACCATATAATCTTTATAAAATGAACTTTGAATTTATTACTGTAAATACCCAGGTCGAAAAGCACATAGCCCTTGTGCAACTGAACAGGCCGAAAGAGCTGAATGCATTAAATAATCAACTGATGAATGAGCTTAGAGAATCCTTATTTCAGTTGGATAGAGATGATGCCGTTCGGGTGATCGTAATTACAGGAAATGAAAAGGCCTTTGCTGCAGGTGCGGATATAAAGCAGATGGTATCTGCTACACCGTTAGGGATGATGAAGGCTGACCAGTTTAGCAACTGGGAGCAGATAAAAAAAACTAAAAAACCAATGATCGCAGCGGTTTCCGGATTTGCCCTTGGCGGAGGCTGTGAGCTGATGATGCACTGCGATATGATTGTTGCTTCTGAAACAGCAATTATAGGTCAGCCGGAGATTAAAATTGGCGTTATGCCTGGTGCAGGAGGAACTCAGCGTTTGACACGTTCGGTCGGTAAGGCGTTGGCGATGGAACTCATTCTTACCGGCAGGCCCCTCAACGCAGAGGAAGCATTGCGTGCAGGCCTGATAAATAAGGTTGTTCCGGTAGAATTGTACTTGCGTGAAGCAATAAGAATGGCACAGCTTGTAGCAGAACATTCCCCTATATCTGTAAGGCTGGCCAAAGAAGCCGTTTTAAACGCCTTCAATTCAACTCTGGATGAGGGGCTGCAGTTTGAACGGAGAAATTTTTATCTCTGTTTCGCATCCGAAGATCAAAAAGAAGGCATGAATGCATTTATTGAAAAGCGCAGCCCACAATTTCAGGGAAAATAATATCAATCAACCCAATCTGCTATAAAAACATTGGTATCATGGGTTCCTCCATTGTTTCGATTGGAACAAAATACAAGATGTTTGCCATTGGGAGAAAACATTGCAAATGCATCAAACATGTTTGAGTAAGTAACCTTCTCCAGACCTGTTCCATCAAGGTTTATGAGGTATAGGTTGAAAGGAAATCCGCGCTCATATTCATAGTTTGAGGCAAATAAAATTCGCTTTCCATCGGGAGTAAAAACCGGTGCCCAGTTAGCCCCGGGCATATTTGTTACCTGCTGCACATTGCTGCCATCCGCATCTGCAATATATACTTGCATCTTTGAAGGAGCAACAAGTTCCTCCTTCAACAGGTCGGTATACTCTTTTATTTCCGCTTCGGATTTTGGCCTCGAAGCGCGCCAGACAATTTTAGATCCATCGGGAGAGAACCATGCACCTCCATCGTATCCAAGTTCATTTGTGATGCGCTTTACGTTGCTGCCATCAAGATTCATTTCATAAAGATCCAGATCACCATCACGTGTAGAGGTAAAAATCATCTTATCACCTTTGGGTGATATTGTAGCTTCAGCATCATAAAAATTATTTGTTGTCAGTTGTTTTTTGGTTTGTCCCTTCAGGTCAGAGATATAAAGCTCATAAGTATCATAGAGCGGCCATACATACTTTTTGATTTTTGCACGGTCAGGAACGGGCGGGCAGGAATCTTCAGCCCCATGAGTTGAGGCGTAGAGGATAAATGAATCTCCCGGAAGAAAATAGCTGCATGTTGTTCTTCCTTTTGATGTGCTTGCTAACCCGAATTTGAATTGCTGTGTACTATCTTTCGGAACCATGCCCCAAAAAATCTGATCACACATTACCTCTTTGTGATCAGTGCGCTGAAATGTGATTTTCGAACCATCAAAACTCCAGTAAGCTTCAGCGTTATCACCCCCGAATGTGAGCTGCTGTACATTTTTTAAATGCTTCTCGCCGGGAAAAATAAGGGCAGTTGCTGAATCAATTTTTACTGCAGAATTTGAATTGGTCTCTGCTAATTTTTGCGTGTTTTTACAGGAAAAAACGGAGGCAATAATCACTGCAGCAATCACTATAAGGTTTTTGTTCTTCATTCAAACATTATTCATCCGCAAAGATAGTGGTCAAATTCCTCAGGTTTCACACTGTTTTCTAAACTGTGTTAAGGTGAACTCAGCATTCTATTTTAATTACGGTGAGACTGTAACCAGACTCGCTCGTCAAATGTAATGGGATGGCGGGTCAGGCCCGCTATGACGGTTCTCTATATGTTTGTAAAATTATAGCTGCATTAATCGCCCCACCATTTACCTGATTTTTTCATATAGCGGATAAAAAGATAGCAAGCCAATACTATTGATAGTATGATGATGTATACAGGAAAACGCAGCATAAATGATTCTTTCTCATTTTGAAAATAATCATTCCTTATAATGAGCAGTACAGCTCCCGTCATCCAGATATAAGTTGAGTTGTATTCCTTCACAAGCACCCGGTGCCAGTTAAAGTTCATGGATTTTAAAGTATGTGAAATGCCATTCATATTCGGGAGCCAACGATTCACTGTCTGCATATATTCAGTAAATGCATATCCAAATTTATTTTGTAGAAAATTTTCTTCTGCCCTTACGATAGCCTGGTAGAAGAAGATAAAGAGAGGAATGGCTATCAGCAGGAAATAGATGGAATTTGCAACCATCCCAAGACCAATTATCACCAGGATATTTCCAACATACAAAGGGTTTCGGCAATGAGAAAAAATGCCAGTTGTAACGAGGCCCTCTGCATAAATCCTGCGATCTTTTCCGCCCCGCACAATGTAAACCAACCCAATGGTTAGGGCACGAATAAGCTGTCCTCCTGTCGCGACTATTAGCCCTGCAACTGTTGTCGAAAGAGAATTTGAAAAGAGCAGAGGGGAGGGGATGAACAGCAGCAGGTAAAATAGTGGAAAAATAAAATTACGGTAATGAAACAGGAAGTTGCCCAGCTTCACCATCTTATTTTACAGCAATTAATCCTGCAAAGTTGTACCATTTAAAAAAAACTTCGGCATACCGAAAGCCGCTTCGGTGTAGTAGCTCGATATTTTCTGAGAGGCGGTAAGGTATCAGCACATTTTCCAGCGCTTCTCTTTTTTGAGAAATTTCCATCTCACTATAGTGATGGCGGCGCTTCATGTCGTAATAATATTTGATGAAGAGACGATTGAGAAGAGAGTCCTCGCCAAGAACTTTTTCAACCATAATAAAACATCCGTTCTCATTGATCTGCCTGCAGATATCTGCCACCAACTGCTCCCTGTACAAGGGTCTGATAAATTGCAATGTCAAACACATCACCACCACTGAAGCATTTTCAAGCAGCACCCCTTTGTTAAGGTCGGAAGCAATGATTTCAAATGGGCGTGTGACTCCTGCCTTCTTAAAATTCTGACGGCACTGCTGCACCATCTCTTCAGAGTTATCTATACCTACAAAACGAATCTTTTCAGAGAGTGCAGGATCTAACCCCAGCAGCGTGGTGCCCGTAGAACAACCAAGGTCATAAACGTTGGTATCTTCAACCGCAAAATCATTTGCCATTTCGGCCATCATCCGCTGCATCTCCTCGTAAAACGGAACCGAGCGTGAGACCATGTCGTCGAACACGGCAACTACTTTCTTTCCAAATCTAAAATCTTCTACCTCGGTAGACGGATCTTTAAAGACCTCATCCTTATTGGCAGAGTCAGTATTCATCTTTTGCTTTTTGTAGTTATGAGTTGAGCAAGGATATCTTCCGGGTAAAAGTAAGAGAAACGTCTGTTAATTCCTGGCCCTAATCAAGCAATGGCAATGTGGCACAGATGTTGGAAACTGCTGCGCATCAGATTAGCATTCGTTTGAAAACATTATAAAAACAAAATCTAAAAAAATGAAAACAATGAAGATAAAAATAGCTTTTCTATCAGTTGCGTTATTTGGATTTGTGGCCTTCAATACCTCGGCTCAAACCGAGGCACCTACTCCAACTCAGCAAAAGGCTGAAAAAGTACAGTCACCAAATAACAATCAGGAGAGAAGGGCAGCGGAACCGGCTGGATCAAGAAAAGATCAATTCATGCAAAGGCTGAATGAGATTCAACCGAAAATTAACGAGTTCGCAGCTAAAGCGGGAAAGTCGAATAATCCGGAATTCGCTGCTGAAGCAAATAAGCTGAGCACAATGGTTAATGATTTGAAAGCAAAGCTAACTGCTTATGAGAACACTCCATCTGAACGTAAAGATCAGTTTGACCAATCTATGAAAAGTGATTGGAATGCTATTAAAGAGCAGCATGGTAAAGTGCATCAGATGTATACCGATCTTCGCGGTGGCGCAGAGAAAGGAAAACGCACTCCGAAAAAAGCCGTACCTGCCAGCGATTCAAAACAGCCGGCAGAGAAATAGTAATCTCCTTATCTTTATTAATGCCTTCCCCTCAGTAGGGAGGGCATTTTTATTTATAGGATAGAAGAAATTTTCAATAACAGCTTTCGGTTGAAACATGATATATGTGCTGCCTTAGAATATTGAATTTATTTTTATTAGCTTACCGCATCATGTAATACTTTTTGCTGCCATCATTTTACATAACTTAAATGAAAACAATTGGCAAGCGTTGGTTATTCCTCTTCCTGATAATTCCTTGCCTCTCATGGGGCCAAAAACCGCTGAAGGTGAAATACACCAAGGCGGGCATTTTTTCATTAGGCATGCGCATTCCCTTCGGTTTTTCAAGGAGCTACGGTATACTCAATGTGGCGCAGGGATTGGGCATTGAAAGCAGAATACAACTGGGAAAGCATTACAACACGGAATATTATGGGGATTATCTTTTAAGCAAGCAGGGTGACAGCGCGATTCGCAGCAATGGTCACATTGGGGCATCATTTCTTCTTTATCCACAAGATAAATTGCGACGGGTGCAGCCGTTTGTTTTTGCTGGTCCCGATGCTGATTTTGAAAAAATACACCAGCAAACAAATGCATCTAATGCTGCCAGCCGCTGGAATTTCGCTGCCCATGCAGGGCTGGGAATGCATCTCAATATATCATGGCGTTCGGATATTACATTAAGCACTGCCTATATGCTCCATTTCGGTAACAAGATAGGTATAGGAAATATCGCTGAACAGCCTGTATATTTAATAAATGGCACTGGCACCGACGGCCACCTTCTGTTCACCATAAGCATGAATTTTAAAATCATAGACCTATGGAAAAAACTACGCTGGTAATTTTTCTGCTGCTTGGTATCTCCTTTTGTTCTTACGCACAATCTAAGAAAAAATCATTCGTACAACAGGATATGTTTTCTGTTTCTGCAGGCCTGGCAGGCGGTGCTCTTGTTGCGCATCCCCTACAGGATGTGTTTTTGAAGGGAAGTGCAGAATACTTTATGGAAAGAAGAATATCAGTTAGAGCAGACCTCTATGCATTTCTTCCTGATTACAATTTCGAAGGCCAGCTGCAAAAGAATACGAGCTTATTTTTAGGAGCATCTTATCATTTCCCCTATTTAAGATGGGATACTTATATGTCGCTGGAACCCGGGATTGCCTTTTCAGGTTTATCCTCGGGCAACACTGCTGAAAAGGTGAAGACCGGAATTGTACCTGTATGGGAGATGAGTGGAGGTGTGACCTATTATATCAGAAACAATCTTCATATTTATATCGCAACGGGATATGTTCACGGTTATTTCTACCCCGAAACAGCATCCTCATTTTTACTCGATGAGGTGCGCATCATGGGAGGTCTGGGCTTCAATGTTAATTTCAACCGATATGCACCATATGAAAGAAGGCGGGTGCGATTTTAAGAATAACCTTACCCACGAGCTAAATTTGTAAAAACTTCTAAGCAAAACTTATGAACAGTCAAATCGGACTTGACGATAAAAAGTCGAAACTCCTCGCAGAGAAGCTTAATTTTTTATTGGCAAACTATCAGCTATTTTATACCAATGCACGAGGCTTTCACTGGAACATAACAGGAGAAAAATTTTTCGAACTTCATGTAAAGTTTGAAGAACTCTACAATGATGCATTTCTAAAAATAGATGAAATAGCAGAACGGATTCTAACTTTAGGCTATACTCCGGTCCATTCATTTTCAGAATATATCAGAACTTCAGAAATAAGGAGGCTACTGATATTTCTGAGGGAAAAGCTGCCATCGAAGCGATTCTGAATGGATTTAAGAACTTGCTTTTATTGGAAAGAGAGGTATTGCGACTCTCGACTGAAACCAATGATGAGGGAACAAATGCTCTTATGAGCGACTATATACGTCAACAGGAAAAGTTGATATGGATGTATTCAGCATACCTGAAATAATTTTCAGAAAAAACTTTTAGAAATTTTTGCAGGGTGGAGAACGATTACTACGTATTAAATATTACCCTCAAAGTGGAATTATTTTCCACTTGTAAGACATAAGGCAAAGATGAAGCACTACAATATTCGGGTGTATGGAAAGGTACAGGGTGTTTTTTTCCGCGCCAGCGCCCGCCGTCATGCGGAGATGCTCGGCATCTCAGGCTTTGCACAAAACGAAGACGATGGAAGCGTGC
>JACCZV010000072.1 GCA_013695775.1 Chitinophagales bacterium
CTCCGGCAAACACCTTAAACTGGGGCATGTTCCTTCAGAATGTGTTTGAGTTTCTAATCATTGGATTAGCTCTTTTCCTTGTTATCAGGGCCATAAATTTTCTACAAAGAAAAAAATACGAAGGTCCTGAATATTCTACTCAGGAGAAGCTGCTGATAGAGATAAGGGATGCGTTAAACAAGTAATGTATTGGCCTTTATTCCATTCATCCTGAATATTAATAGGTAGACGATGCCTTCATTTGAAAGAACCGAAAACCCCTTTATCGTGCTACACCCCCATGAAAGAGGTATGAAAACAAAGTGCCCGCCACTGCCATAGCAGATGCAACTATTACGGCAGCAGAAAAAGTCTTCACCTCAAATCCTTTAAAGAGTGCATCCGCCAGCTTTATTATAACTGCTAAAACAAGTAACCGGACAAAGAATGAGAGAAACCCCAGTGTTATAAGGTTCAGCGGAAGTCGTAAAATAGCTCCTATAGTCGCATTGAGGATCCCTACTACTACCGCTACTCCCAGGGCGGTTAAATAACTTTTGATATTTACTGAGGGCAGAAGATATGCTATCAAAAACAGCACTGCGGCATTCAGCAATAATTCGAAGATAAAATTCATGTTTATTCGGGTTTCATTGTCATTTCAGAACCATCTGCTGCACGAAGCTTGAGAATGTTTTTATCAAGCTCTAAAACTGTAAAGTTCTCTGATACACCTTCCCCCGTGAATTGCATCATCAATGTACTTCCCTCATGCTTCCAGGTACCCTGCCGGCTTTGACCCTGGCTACCCATGGTGAAGTTTCCATTATTAAAGAATGTTATAAACTCCCTTTTTTCTTCGCGATCTAACCGCTCCTTATCACCCTCACTATCTGTTTCTTTAGTAGACCTCCAGGTACGCTGACCATCGCCTGAAAGGAGGTTCGAAGCTGATACACTGGAGGTGGTAGATGTTTTGTTTGAATCACTCTTGCAACCCGCAAATATTACAACAGACATCACCATAAGTACATATAGTAATTTCATAATCGAGTTTATTTAATTGTTAAGGAATGATGATTTTTTCTCCAGGGTAAATAAGGTCAGGATTTTTTATAGTGTTCTTGTTTGCTTCATAAATTTTCTTCCAATCTCCTGCATTACCATAAAATTTCTTAGCGATATTAGAGAGCGTATCACCGCGTTCTATTGTGTATTCCCTACTGGCCTCGGGGGCCTTCATTGATGGAGGAGTTTGTATTTTTTGAGTCTTTGGCTCAACAGGCTTTTCTACGCCTTTCTTAAAGAAATCCATTAGTCCCATGGTAATTTATTTTTATGATTGATTAAAGAATTATCTGCGTCCACGAAGGATGTTGGGAAGTATGTTCCCCATGCTCGAATAACTCCGGCCACCGCTTAACATTGAAATAAGAGAACCGATGCCCGGCTGCCGGTTTGATAACCCTCCCGACGCCATTGTATTTCCCAACATTCCGCCAATTCCACCCCTGCCTCCTAACATGCCACCTCGACCACCCATCATACCACCTCTGCCACCGCCAGAAAGCATTTTAGCTATAAGCATCGGACCAACAATTCCGAGCAACCCTTTTGTAAGGCTTGAGGTATTGATCCCTGCGGATTTAAATTTATCATCCAATCCCAGAGCAGAAAGAAAGCCGGGCTTAGTTACCTCTTCACCTGATTTACCACTGTCCGAGGATTTTTTTACAAAGAGATCCAACAGTGAAAACTGATTTTCATCAATATCTAAATGCTGTGCAATTTGCTCAATGTTCTTTTTTTCGTCTTCAGAATATTTGCCATCAGATTTGGCAAAGCTGATGATATCAGTAACGAGAGAAAATCTAAGGTCGCTGGTTTTTAGAATATCAAGGCAACGTTCCAACTCATTTGCGGATATTTCTTTACCCGCTCTTACTACACGTTCTTCTTGCTCCGGGGATAAATCCGCAGATTGTGCCAATGTCTTTATATAATCAAGTTCCTCTTCAGTGGCCTCGTGATCCGCAGTAGCAATTGATGCAATAGCGCCCAGATAAGCTCCTTTTTCGGGATCGGAGTAATCTTTCAATAACTTGTCTGTATTTTCCATTTATTTTTTTTTGCCACCTTCAATTACTGTTCCAACTCTATCATATTAGAGTACTGTTTATATGTTTGAAATGTGAAATGGTAAACTTAAGTCCACTTAGCTATTTTATTGTCTGCTTTAGAGGTTGGGGCACAATGATAGATAAAACAATGCAATTATTCCCAACTAAATTTATGGATGAATAATTTGGCTAATTTTGAACATAAAAAAGGGATTCAAAAGGCAAAATAAGTTTGATGAGTGCAAAATGTTAATCAATCGAAAGGGTGCATTAAAAATGCAAGAGCAGTCATTATTAACTAAACTTTGGCTAAATGGGACTGATAACAAATACATTCCTGATGTCTCGCAATCGCAAATTTAATGAAAGAACATCTTTAAATCCGGAGGTCTTGAATCACTATTCTGAGATAATTCCGTGGAAATTAGCAATCTATTTTTCCGGATTTTCCAATTCTTTCTCCACCAACTCCCTGTTTCTATCAGCCAATTCCTTAAGCTCCACTTCAGTCTTTTCTTCAGCGGTTATCAGAATATTATTTGCATGCTCATGAGAAACCACCAATTCATTGAGTTTTAAATGCAGGACCTTAGAAAAGCGGCTAAAAGATTTCTGAATAATAAAGAAGCTTAGGAATGTGATTGATAGAACGATGTCGCGAATCATATCAATTCTGATTGCAACCAGAAACTTTTTGAGGTGAGCCAATAAACTACTAATAGAAATGCTGCAAGGAAGATGATTGAGTTGGTGAATAGCCGGGAAGCAAATGTTGCAAATTTATCAAAGAAATTTTCGACCTCTAAATACAGGGTTTTCATTTAGCTCGTATGATTGAAGG
>JACCZV010000098.1 GCA_013695775.1 Chitinophagales bacterium
ATTCCACGTACCTAACATTAGCTTTCCTGAATGACCCGGTATCGTGCTTATGGGAAAATGTGGAATCTCTGCGTAATCCACTTCAGCTTCTACCTCCATTCCTTCAACCAAATCTCCAAGACCAGATCCTAAAATAATCCCGGAATCTATCTTCAATGCAGATTTGGTTTTTATGAACTCAACTGCTTTGGATATTTTTCCCGGAATATTATCCATCATCAATATGCGTGAATGAACTTTGATTTGATTGTACAAAAGAATAGATCAGCTGATCAAATTTTTCTTCTTCAAAAATCTTTATTTCAAGGGGAATACAAAATATTTCAAGTTGATTACTAATGAGGTATTCTTTGAAAGGAAGCAATCGTGTGGCATCTTTTTCTGTAGTAAGCAAAAAATTTCTTCTCCCGTTTAACTTTGAAAAAGCGGTTTGTAATTTTTTAAGATCGGAAGCTGAAAAGTAATAATGATCGGGAAATCTTTTAACTGATATATTACCCACTACTCCCTGAAGATATGTAAGCAGAGGTTTGTAATCTGCGATGGCAGTGAAAAGATATACCGCATCACCAGGTTGTAATGCCAATTTTTTATCCTGATCAAATAAAGAATAAGGTGCTCCATAGTCTAAATAAGAAAAAAATACCTGCTGATTGGAGTGATGTTTCACTTCTTTTATAAGATGTGATTTATTTTCTGATGACAGATCCATAGGGCATTTGGTGACAACGATAACATCGGCCCGCGCTGCTCCGCGTACAGGTTCTCTCAAACTCCCCATAGGAAAGAGGTGGTCTTCAGTAAAAAGTTTGGAATAATTTGTAAGAAGGATTGAAAGACCAGCCTGTACCTGGCGATGCTGAAAAGCATCATCAAGAACTATGACCTGCAATTGCGGATTATCAAGAAGCATAATAGGAATTCCTAATGCACGTTCTTCGCAAACCGCGATGCTTACATCAGCAAATTTCTGTTTGATCTGAACAGGTTCGTCTCCGCCCTCTTTGACAGTAGAAAATTTATCCAACAAAAAATATCCTTTCGATTTTCGTTTGTATCCGCGGCTTAAAATTCCCGTTTGGTATTGATCTTTCAGCAGCCTGATTATATATTCAACATGTGGTGTTTTACCAGAACCTCCCATTGAAAGGTTACCAATACTTATAACCGGAATCTCAAAAGATACGGATTTCTTTATCTGCAGATCATACATTTTGTGGTACAGCAAAGAACCTATGCCGTAGATAAGAGAAAACGGATAAAAGAGAAATTTAAGAGGTGAGGACATGAACGCTTATAATGCTATAAAGGTGAAAAGAATAAAATCTCTTCCAACTTCAATTCCTAATTTTGTTTGTTGTGAAGGTTAGAGAAATTACCGAAGAACTTGAAAGATTTGCGCCGCTGTATTTACAAGAGTCCTACGACAATGCAGGATTGATTGTTGGCTCTCCTGAGATGGCGGTATCACAAGCCTCCTTTGCCTTGATGCCGTTGAAGAAGTGATAGACGAAGCAATTCAGACGAATTGCAACCTTGTGATCTCTCATCATCCGATACTATTTTCAGGAATCAAGAAACTAACAGGCAAGACTTATGTAGAGCGCACCATTGCCCCCGCCGCCGTGTCTCCGCGTAAAGCTTTGAGTTAAGCTCGGGACATGGTGGAATTTCAGAATATTGTTTTTTGTCCTTCTTTCTTCCTCTTTTAATCGCTCTTATTTCCCCTTCAGCTCAGGGTTTCATAGGGAAGTTTAGATAAATGATAGTAGAATACTTTACTTGATATATCAAAGAACTATACGCGTACTTAACTGGAGCTTCTTTACCGGAGGTGGGCTTCTGATAGAGAGCGAAACCAAATATATATTGTATTATTACCCCTTGCCGCCGTGTCTCCGCCGTAAAGCTTTGAGTTAAGCGCGGGACACGGTGCAATTCCAGGATATTGTCTTTTGTCCTTCTTTCTTCCTCTTTTCATCGCTCTCATTTCACCACCACCAATTTACCCGTTTTCAAAATACCATCCATATTCTTAATTGTGTAGGCATATACTCCTTCACTCAACCCATGCACATTAAGCGTTCTGTTTTTGAAGTATTGGTACAGGCTTACCGCTGCCACTCTTCTGCCATATAGATCAAATAACTCAAACAAAGCATCATCTTTTATATTGTATACAATATTAAGCCACTCACTTGCAGGGTTCGGGTAAATACGAAAAACATGATCTAAGATGTGTGTGTCATTCGTAGTGTATACAGTATCACACGGCGAGCCGGGCAAAGCACCCAAATCGTAATTGGGGAAGTTAGGGATGTTATAACTGTCATCAGGTAGTTCTAATCCTCCTTGCACAAAATCACAGGCCGTGCCTAAGCTATCCGGTTGGTTAATAACATGCATCACCTTGGCTCCATTTACGGTATTGATGTAAATTTTATTATCAGGCCCCATTTGGTTGAATTCAAACCATGTTGCCAATGGATTGTAACTGCTATCCCAATCTGCAATTTTTATTCGAGAGGAAATAATATCAGCAACCCATGTATCGTATTGAAATAATTCGCTGGCATTGTTGACGTACAAAAATCTGTTGTTGGGTGAAAACGAACAACCTCTAAGCCAGTCTAGATCAGTAAAGTTAGAATCAACTAAAGCATTACTTAACAGACCTGTACATCTGTCAAAATCAAATAATTGAACCGTATTCTGATACATATTCACTATGGCATACTTGCTTCCATCAGGCGAGAACTTGGCCTGCCCGATTGCATCATAATTGATGTCAACTCCAATAGTTTGTGAATAATGTCCATAAATCGAATCCTGTGTAAGAAGCCAGCTATAGAAATTACTGTTCTGGTATTCATGAGAAAAAACCCACCAATCTCTTCCATTTGCGTGTTTAGTTGCCACTAGAAAACCCTCAATCAAAGTGTCTTCGATCAAAAACTGATTCTTTAACACCATACTACCCAATCCGCTGTCTTGCTCCATGTCTATCTCTGAATAACTTAAATGTAAAGGTTGATAGTCAAAAACACCATCAATCGTTATTAGCTCAAACGTGACATAAAACAAACTGTATACATTAGAATGCTCTGGCTTGGGAAGAATTACCATTCCTTCAGGAATTCCGAGTCCATAATCATAATAAACATCTGTTGCATAGCCGGGATTGAAGTTTTCGCTACTCTTCAACGTATCATGACTTCTATTGGCTATCCACTGACCATTCGAATAGAATAATAATTGCCCGTTTGTATCTGCAATGCTTGCATTTGTAACGAACATTTTTAAGCTACGAGCTTCTAAGTAAGTCTCTGGAAATCCGTTCACAAAAGTTATCGAAGGTTCTGTCCCTGGTAAGGACGCGCCCAATTGCCAAACATCACTTTGATGTTGACTGTATAATTGCAGGCAAGAAAATAGCAGAGTGAAGAATAATAGCTTTTTCATCTCATATTATTTGCTCTGATGATAATACAATTGGATTGATGAAATTATGAAAAATTCCTTAGTAGTAGGTTGGTGATTATTGAATAAAGAAAAACAGCCATCCAAATAATTTTATCAACATGTGGTAAAAAGTGGTAAAAAGTGTAAAATTTAATTTATTTTTGATTCGTTATAGGTTCCAAAATGGCTCAAACCCGATACCTGGGAGAATATCCGTGTACTCTTGATGCAAAGGGAAGAATACTTTTTCCTGCTGCATTGAAGAAGCAGGTGCCGGTAAAGGCAAAAAACCAGTTCGTTATTCATCGTGGTTTTGAAAAATGTTTAGTGCTCTATGCCAGGTATGATTGGGAGCTGATAAGTGCAGAG
>JACCZV010000123.1 GCA_013695775.1 Chitinophagales bacterium
CACCTAGATCATACATTTGCAATTTTTCGAGATCTCCATACCCATTAGTTCCAGATACCCATCCCCCTCCTTGAGATGAATATATTGTGAAACCATCAGAACATGTAGACCCATCTGAAAAAGTAAAGGGAATTAAAAGTGTAGTATCAACATCTCTTAAATCGTTGATACCAAATAAAGATTTTTGAATGAAAACACCAGGCTTGTATGTTCTTTGAGCAAATACTATTACGGTTAGAACCATTAAAAAAAATAGTGTAGCGATCTTTTTCATAATAAATAAGGTGGTGTTAAATTTTTAAATGTTAGAGTATCGTGGTTAAAAGTATTGCTTTTTTAAATGATTTTCTCGAAAATTACATCTTCTCTGTCAACCTGTTTTTAATTAAAAGCTGCCTTCATTTCAAGACAGTTTTTTATAATGACTTACAATTTATCGGCGTAGTACAACTTTCGAAGAATGCGAAATTCCATTGTTATTAACCGTTATTATATATGTTCCCAGGGGTAGATCAGAAACATCTATACGGGTGAGCTCCTGAGTTAGGTTTATCGCGTTCATCTTTTGCCCCATAATATTGGTAACGTCCACTGAGGCATGATCAATCTTCTGATTTATCAAGAGCACATTTATAATTCCCTTATAAGAAAATACTTTTACAGATTCAGGTAAGGGAACTCCCTGAATACTTGTGGGATCTCCCTGACCGGCAATAAGTCCCTCGTTGGCTATGGTGTTGTAAGCAAAGTCTTTAATAGTAAATGAATTTAGAAACTCAGAAACATCAAAGCGTGCCCATCCATAATGTTTCACATTACTGATCTCAAATCTTAACGGCAGATACTTATCAACTACATTGTAAAAATTTCCATACAGCAATAGAACTGATCCACCGTCAGGATACGCCTTTACACTGCCCATCGTCTGTGATGCTGTGTCGTTCCACATTAAATTAGCATCGATCATTTGGCCAGCATCCAAAGCCAGATCATAAATGCGGTCTCCGGAGACGGTGCCTGCGATAGATCCGCCGTTGTAGGGCTTAGCAAATACTCCCCTGTATGAGTAAATAATTCCTTGTGATGTTCCCGTTGCCTGAATAAATTGTATATTAAAATCATTGATGCCATCATTATTCAAATCAATCAAATAGCCGGCTCCGTTTTGATCGAAGGTGGAATCGGGATCCACATCAGTATAAGAGACCTGCGCATTGGCAGTGGCTGCAATACCAACAACTGAACCTGCCAGAGCAGAATAAGCTTTGAGTTTTCTGATAAGTGTAGAATCTTTTACATATATAGTGATTTTGGTAAATTCAAATTATTTTTTGTGTGACGGCGAAATGAGTTTATACATTTTCTGCTATTCTATTTCTGTATAACGACCTATCTACAGCCTCCACCATTTTAGTAATGTCCAAATCCGCATCAAGAAACTCGCAAAGACTTTCTGCTATCTCCTGAGGTTGGGCAAGCACTTCAGAATAATCTATATGTAACACGTTCACGTTGGGTGACCGCTTTATCCATGCCGTTGCCTGATCCATCTGCTTTTGAAAGGCTTCACTAAGCACTATCGGAAAGGCCTTTTTCTCAAGCGCTTCTTTTCTGCCCAGCATGATCTGCTGCGAGCGCAACACTTCGGCCATATCTCTGTGCATGAAGATGATCTTATAGTCATATTTAGCAGGAAGATGGAGTAGAAGGGGGGCGATGATCTTTACTGACTTTTCATTGGCTTCCTGCAACCATGTAGTATCTGTCATCAGCTTTTTCACCTTCTCATATTCCCAATAACCTTTCGGGTTATTTTTATCAGCTTGCCTTATAGAATCTGTGAGCACATCAGCGCCTCCAGCTTTTAGCATTTGCATCATCATGCTTGTACCGGAACGCGGCAAACCGGTGATTATCGTAATAACTCCTTTGATCTTTTCATTTACGAATTGATTGTGTTGCCTTGCCTTTGCCTCACTATTTAAATGGCTATCGTACAGACGCACCAGCCACTGATGGGCTTTCCTGTTGCCCGGATTTAAGGCGCAGACTACTTCGAATGCTTCCGCCGCCCTCTCATATTCCTCCATATTCATCAGCGCCTCTGCCAATGTGTAATGCGCCGCCGGATAATAATAGAGCAATCCAACAGCATTCAATGCCGACTCCGCCGCTTCCTCATATTGATTTTGCCGGAGCAGGGATATTGCCAGCCCATGATGGGCATTGGCATCCTGCGGATCAATCGCCAATGCTTTTGTAAAGGCACGCTTGGCGTCTTCGAAGCGCTGGCTTCGCAGATAAATTCGCCCGAGCTGCACATGAAGCTGACTCATATGACCCGCTTTCTCCTCAGCTTTCAACAGCATCTCCAATGCCTTTCTGGGCTTATATTCCAGCAAGAGCAATGCGCCCTCCAGCATATCTATCTGCACAATGTTTCCATTATCCATCTGCCTTACCTTATCGAGGGTGGCACGAAACTCCGGAACTTTTCGCATGGCTTGGTAGCAGCGAATAAGTGCAAGGCTATAGCGCAACGCAGCCTCTTCTGAAGAAATTTCTTCAAGCAATGCCGCTGCCTTATCATATTCCTTCTTATACATATACACGCGGGAGAGATAATATTTTGATTCGCGCGTAATTTTCTCCATGTTCTTTTGATTATCGGGGCCGGGGGCTTCAACATAACCAAGCTCTACTAATTGCTTCATTGCCTCCTTTGCTGCCCAGGGATCTTCCCTCCGGTCAGCAGCATGCATCCCGGACTCTCCATCCACGGTTTCCCAACTTTCGATCAGGGTGGGCTGCAGAGGATCGGTAAAGGCCTGAACCAACACCTTTCCGTCCATGTCTCTGCCCACAGGAAGGCCGAATAGAGTAAGTATTGTAGGAGCAATATCCAGAAGTGTGGCGCCGTAGATTCTTTCATCCTTCTGAATATTATCTCCCTTCATACACAAAATACCATATGGTGAGTGTTCGAAGGCGGGGCCCGCAGGCTCTTTCGGAAGCTTGTTAGGGCGCAAATGATCCGGATGGAAACCATGGTCACTCATTACAATCACCGTTGTATCTGGCCCCGCAAGCTGCAGAAGTCGCTCCAGCATCATGTCGTGGAAACGATATATTCCACTTACTGCGTCCTTGTAAACCTCATAGAGATGATCGGGAATACCATTGCGCTGCGGTGGGTGAAACTTCATAAATGCATGACAGTAATGATCAATCGCATCATGGTAGACAGCCATAAACTCCCATTCCTTATTCTCCATTATCCACGTAGATGCATTATGTATTGAAGCTGCCTGTGCAAGAATTTTTGCACCCTGTGCGAGCCGCGGATCATTTGACTGGTTGATTTTTTGGTAATTAGGGAATAACGGAGCGAGATGTGCAAGTGTGAGCTCTGATGGATGTACTCTAAGGTCTGCAAAGATTTCCTCAAGATCTTTAGGGTGTACCGTACCATCAGCAATTGGCCAGGGTGAGTCATAAGAAGCTGCTGCCCGCTGGTAAAAATTAGAGACCATAACACCGTTAATTGGCTCTGCCGGATGACTCGGCCACCAACCAACAACGTGTGATTTTATGCCCTGCTGGGTCAGAATGTTCCAGATGGCTTTTACTTTTCTTGATAAGGAAAGCACCGGGCGGACAGACATATTCCTGGTGTCTGGTTCAACAAAACCAAGAATGCCATGCTTATCTGCCAGCTTACCCGTTGCGATAGAGGTCCATAGGATTGGAGACAGCGGAGGATCAAGCGTAGCCAGATTAGCTATTATTCCTTCGTTCACCATGCTATTGAGAGTTGGCATAAGACCCTCATCCATCAAAGGATTTATCACCTTCCAATCGGCTGCATCCCATCCGATCAATAAAACTTTTTTACCCATCCTGACCTTTAGTTTCCTGCTCCTTTTTTAATTTTGCTGCTTCCATTTTTTCTTTTTTCTCCTGCTGCCTTTGCTTTGCCTCTTCTACCTCTTTTTTTACCCGCTCTATAAGCTTTTCCTCATAGCCGCATTCAATTCTTTTTTTACGCCATGGCTTCATTGCCACTGCCCCCAGCGCCAATAATCCAAGAGAACCCTCCGGCGGAATTTCAAATGGAACACTCTGAGTGGCATCAACAATTTTTATATCTTCATCCATAAGTGTAAATATTAATATTAAATCTATTTTAACCTCTTTTTTACGTGGATTCGAGAAGTGAAGAAAAGAAATATTCTCACCAGCAGCAAATTCATTTTGTCGGCTACTCTAAAATGGCTATATTTCAATTAATTTAAAAATATATTTATATATATGCTGAAGGAATATCTTGCAGACTTCACCTCTCTCATTTACCCTCAGCTTTGCGCTTCCTGCGGACTAGGTTTATATAAGGGTGAAGAAGTGATTTGCACCTTTTGTCATCATTATCTGCCAAAGACCTATTATCACCTGGAGCGCAACAATGCAATTGAAAAACATTTTTGGGGCAGGGTGAATATTGAGCGTGCTGCGTCGTGCTATTTTTTTCAAAGGGGCAGCCGTGTTCAGCATTTAATTCATCAGCTGAAATACAAAGGCAAAACGGAGGTTGGCGTTGCCATAGGGAAAATTTATGGCAATGATTTAAATCACTCAGTAGACTATTGTACAGTTGATGTAATTGTGCCTGTACCACTTCACAAATCTAAAGAGATGAAAAGAGGATATAACCAGGTTGATCTGTTTTGTGAAGGGATGGCGGAAACGATGAACAAGCCATGGAGCAAGCATGCGTTAGAACGTCTGAAAGCTACTGAGACACAAACGCATAAAACAAGATTCGAACGATGGGAAAATGTTGGAACCGTTTTTCATATTACAAATCCTGATTCTTTAAAGGGCAAGCATGTGATGCTGGCCGATGATGTGATTACAACAGGCTCAACTCTCGAAGCATGCGCTCAGGCTATACTTGCCGTATCTGATACAAGGGTTAGCGTTGCTACCATTGCGTGTGCTGTTATGTAATTCGATAGCTTTTGTTTCTCAACTTATCTGAAATTACGATTATTGATAGATGTCTTTCGGAATAAAAATATTTATTCAACAAGAACCTCAGCATACTAACTTTTCCAATTTCTAATAAAGAATGATCTTTGCCGTTGGATGAAAAAGATGAACCATGGCTCTGGTGTATTGATGCCCTGCTTGCTGGTCATCAGTATTCTTACCTCGTGCAGAAAGGATGTAATAACTACCAGCTCTTCAGCGAAGCTCAGCTTCTCTACAGATACCCTTACGTTTGATACAGTATTTACAACACTGGGATCAACCACACTCTACTTTACTGTATACAATACAAATGATCAGAAGATAAGTATTTCAGATGTGCATCTTGCAGGAGGGGCGCAGTCAATCTTTAGGCTAAATATTGATGGACAGCAAGTGGATCAGGCGAGTGAGGTAGAAATTCCGGCTCATGACAGTGTATATATTTTTGTGTCTGTAACTGTTGATCCAACAAGTGAGAACAATCCATATGTATTGTATGATTCAGTAATATTTCAAACCAATGGGAATGAGCAGCGCG
>JACCZV010000126.1 GCA_013695775.1 Chitinophagales bacterium
GAGGTAGCCACAACAGCACGAACCATCCCACGTAAAAAACGATCAGCACTGATGGTGAAGTGTAGTACATTCCGGGAGGGATCTGATTTCCAGTGCGCCTCTGTAATGTTGCAAAAGGTTGTTTTTACGTGTGTTCTTTTTTTACTGAAAGCGGCAAAGTCCCTCTGTGATTTTAAATATCCCGCAGCTTCATTCAGCTTTTCTGCAGAGAGTTCTGAGTATGGATAAAAAGAGCTGAATTCTGTCAGAAAGGGATTTTTATTGTAGCAGATAAGATATTCATATGTCCTACTGATGGCGTCGAACCGCGCATTGAAGTTATCGCCAACTGTAAATACATTTCTTACAGCAATGTCAACCGGCAACAGAAAATTCAGGCGTCGAAGAAAAGATGCAGCTAATTTTTTAGATGTATCGAAATGTGCGAAGTTTTGCCTGGCATGTACTCCGGAATCAGTTCTTCCTGATGCCATTACAGTCACCTGCTCCTGCAAAAGCATTGAAAGTTTTTCATTCACTACGCGCTGAATGGTGTTTGATGTATTCTTTTGTACCTGCCAGCCATCGTAACCGGTGCCTTTGTATGAGAGTTCAACAACGTACCGTGACAAAAGGAAAGGTGCTTTTTGAAGTTAACTGATGATAAATTAGAAAATGAAATTTCAAAATCCGGATGATAAATTCAGATCGATCAGATATTATATTGCCTCATATAATATTGCAGCTCCCTGCCCTACTCCCACACACATTGTAGCCAGTCCATACCTGCATTTTCTTCTTTTCATTTCATGCAACAATGTGGCGGAGATGCGGGCTCCGCTGCAGCCCAGCGGATGGCCAAGGGCTATCGCACCGCCATTTACATTCACTTTTTCAGGATCCAGCTTTAACTCTCTGATGCATGCAATGGACTGCGAGGCGAAGGCCTCATTCAGCTCTATAAGGTCGAGCGATAGGGATTTCAGCCCTGCACGCCTCAAAACTTTTTCTGTGGCTGGAACAGGACCCATCCCCATGTATGCAGGATCAACTCCCGCCACAGCCATGGCAGCAACGCGCGCGAGGGGCTGCAGCTTCTGTTCTTTAATAACCTGTTCAGAGGCGAGCAGAAGGATAGCAGCTCCATCATTGATGCCTGAAGAATTCCCTGCCGTCACAGTTCCATCTTTACTGAAGGCAGGTTTAAGGGTAGAAAGTTTTTCAAGATTTGTTGCACGCGGATGTTCATCTTTATGAACCATCATAGCTTCTCCTTTTTCATCCGTTGTTGTAACAGGAATTATTTCATCTGCAAACTTTCCTGCATCATAAGCTTGCTGGTATTTTTTCTGTGATTCGAAAGCAAACATATCCTGATCTTCTCTTGATATCTTATATTTTTTAGCCACATTCTCTGCCGTTTCACCCATAGAAAAAGGATAATATCTATCAGACAGTTTTTCATTTAAAAATCTCCACCCGATGGTGGTGTCATAAATCTCAGCTTTTCTGCTGAAGGCATTTTCAGATTTTCCCATCACAAAAGGCGCACGGCTCATGCTCTCAACTCCGCCTGCCAAATAAATTTCTCCGTCTCCTGTTTTAATGGCTCTTGAAGCATTCATTATTGCATCAAGCCCGCTGGCACACAAGCGATTTACTGTAGAACCGGCAATGTGGACAGGCAAGCCTGCCAGCAGCAGTGCCATGCGCGCCACATTACGGTTGTCTTCACCCGCCTGATTCGCATCTCCTAAAATAACATCCTCAATGCTATTCGCATCTATGTGCTGATTTCTTTCCATCAATGCACTTATCAGGAATGCAGCTAAATCATCCGGGCGAATTCGGCTTAACGCTCCACCATACTTACCAATGGGTGTCCGTAGAGCATCCACTACATACACGTCCTTCATAAAAACTTATTATTTTGCCGTGAGCAAAAATACTTATACAAGACATAACCCTGACAATATGGATGCTCTTCTGACCAACATTTAAAGCCTGAATAAGATGATTCAACGCATTCAAACCGTTTTTCTCCTATTATCACTTGCACTGTTGATACCTTTGTTTTTTCTACCGATTTGGGAGGCAGCAGGTTCTTACAACCAGACCGGCAAGATGAACGTGGTAGAGGGAGGCACGCATTTTTTTTTAATTCCTATTCTAGCACTGCTGGTGATCGCACACCTCATAACCATTTTTTCTTATAAAAGACGAAACAGACAGAAGCAGCTCTGTGTAGGAAATATTTTCTTATTTATAATATTTATACTCGCAGCCCTACTGGTGCTTCAGCTTGAAAACCAGATTTTTCAACGATTAAACCTTAGGGAGTTTCGTCCTGCTTTTATTCTGCCGCTGTTCGGAATCATCTTTAATCTATTTGCCAGAAATGCAATAAGGAAAGATGAGTCATTGCTCCGATCTATGGACCGGCTGAGATAATTATAGATGCTGACCTTTCTTCAATTCTAATTGAAGCTCAGAAGAGTTTCCTTGCGGGAAGAAAAAAAATTATTGTATTTTGTTTCTCTACACTCTGTTAATTTTCCGCTTCCAGATGTAAAAAAATAGCTTCAATTGATTATGTTTATAGAATTTAGTTCCCTATTCTTTATCATTAAACTACAATATTACTTATGGCAACATTGAACCAGGAAAAGCTTAAGGCCTTGAAGCTTACCATGGAAAAGATCGACAAAACTTATGGCAAAGGCACCATCATGAAGTTAGGTGACACCATGATAGAACCAATAGAGGTGATCTCCACCGGATCACTTGGGTTAGATCTTGCGTTAGGCGTAGGAGGACTTCCAAAAGGAAGAGTGGTAGAGATATATGGTCCTGAGTCTTCAGGCAAAACCACTCTTGCGATTCATGCCATTGCAGAATCGCAGCGTAAAGGCGGTATTGCAGCTTTTATTGACGCAGAGCACGCCTTCGATAAGTTATATGCGCAGAAGTTAGGCACGGATGTAGAAAATTTATTGATCTCACAGCCTGATAACGGGGAACAGGCTCTGGAGATCGCCGATAACCTGATTCGTTCAGGAGCTATTGACATACTCGTGATAGATTCTGTTGCAGCCTTGGTGCCCCGTGGAGAAATTGAGGGCGAGATGGGTGATTCCAAAATGGGTTTGCAGGCACGGCTTATGTCGCAAGCGCTGCGAAAGCTTACAGCAACCATCAGCAAAACAGGTTGCTGCTGCATCTTCATCAACCAGCTTCGTGAGAAGATCGGTGTGATGTTCGGAAATCCTGAAACCACCACAGGAGGAAATGCACTTAAATTTTATGCATCTGTCCGACTGGACATCAGGCGCATAGGTCAGATTAAGGATGGTGACAGCATCGTAGGGAATCATGTAAAAGTGAAAGTGGTGAAAAACAAAGTAGCGCCGCCCTTCCGTTTTGCAGAATTCGACATCATGTATGGTGCAGGCATCTCTAAAGTCGGTGAAATTGTAGACATGGGTGTTGAACTTGGCATCGTGCAAAAGAGTGGATCCTGGTTTAGCTATGATGGCGATAAATTAGGGCAGGGGCGGGATGCAGTAAAGCAACTGTTAAACGACAACCCTGAGCTCGCAGATGAAATCGAAAAAAAGATCAAGGATAAGGTGATGCTTGCATTGCACCCGCTTCCTGTAGAGAAAGAGGAATAGTATAGTTATTCAATAATTAAATAATCTGTATTCACGCCATGAGGGACTCTACCCGTAATCTCATCTGTCGACGGCGTCATTCCAGGCTTCTTAATCTTATAGAATGGTATACTTTCATAATCTGTCTCAGGCGTCATGGCAGGCTCGACCCGCATCTCATAAGATAGAATTCGATACTTTTAATATTAATCATTCAAAAAACACTTACATAAAATCAAATGAAACGTACAGCAACTGCCGTTTGGAACGGCTCAGGAAAAGAAGGTAAAGGCACACTTTCTACACAGAGTGGAGTGTTGAAAGAGGGACAGTATTCATATAAAACACGGTTCGAGCAAGGCATCGGAACAAATCCCGAAGAACTGATCGGCGCGGCGCATGCGGGATGCTTTACCATGAAGCTTACTTTTTTGTTGGGTGAAGCGGGATTTACTCCCGACTCAATAGAGACCAATGCAGCAATCACACTTGAAGGCGGAGCAATAATGGAATCTCACCTCTCCGTAAAGGCAACTGTTCCAGGGATTACACCTGAGCAATTTCAGGAATGTGCGGAAGATGCTAAGCTGAATTGTCCTGTATCAAAAGCCTTAAATATGAATATTACCATGGATGCTACTCTCACCAGTTAGCCTCTTATTTACTAATAAATATTGCGCCTGTGAATGATCCTCTCGTCAGCAGGCGCATTTTATTTTCATATGCTTATCTTACAATGTTCTATGCTCTAATTTATTATATGTATGCATGAAGAATCTGCAGAAGTATTTGAATCTGATGACCCGAGAAGCACGCTGGTAAAAACCTTCGGCAGTGCCGTGCATGGCATTGATGCACTTACCATCACTGCGGAGGTAAGCGTAGGGCAGGGAATGAATTATTATTTAGTAGGGTTGCCCGATAACGCTGTCAAAGAATCACTTCAGCGCATAGAAGCTGCAATAAAATATTGCGGATACCGAATGCCTCGCCGAAAGGTAGTGATCAACCTCGCACCTGCCGACATACGAAAAGAGGGCTCTGCATACGACCTAACCATGGCTGTTGGCATCCTAGCTGCATCGAGCCAGGTAGATGCTTCCAAGATAAGCCGCTACATCATTATGGGGGAACTCTCTCTTGACGGCTCACTGCAACCCATCAAAGGCGCACTGCCCATTGCCATTCAAGCACGCAAAGAGGAGTTTGAGGGTTTCATCCTGCCAAAACAGAATGCCCGCGAAGCAGGTATCGTCAGCAACTTAAAGGTGTATGGTGCCGAAAGCATCTCGGAGGTGATTCAGTTTCTAAATGGTGATAAAATTCTTGAGCAAACCATCATTGATACAAGAAAAGAATTCGCAAGTCAGCAGAACCATCTCGACGTAGATTTTTCAGATGTGAAAGGTCAGGAGAACATCAAGCGTGCCCTGGAGATAGCTGCTGCGGGTGGTCACAACGTGATTCTTATTGGTCCGCCGGGTGCCGGAAAAACGATGCTTGCAAAGCGACTTCCAACCATCCTGCCACCACTCTCCTTATATGAAGCCCTGGAGACCACGAAGATCCATTCTGTTGCGGGAAAGCTTCCGACGGAAGCATCGCTGGTTTCTGTACGTCCTTTTCGCTCCCCTCATCATACCATAAGTGATGTGGCCCTGGTAGGGGGAGGTAACAATCCGCAGCCGGGGGAAATCTCGCTTGCGCATAATG
>JACCZV010000160.1 GCA_013695775.1 Chitinophagales bacterium
ATTTCAAAAACATAAGGAAAATATTAATTGACAGATATCAATTTGTCTTGAACCTTCAAAGGCAAAATGGATGGAAGCAAAATGGTGTTTATGTGTTGATCAAACCTACCAATGAATCTAAATACAACAACCTGGTCGACATTCTGGATGAGATGAAAATAACGCAAATTAAATCATTCGCTATTTTAGATGTAACCCCACAGGAGCTTGAAATGATTCCAAAGTAATTTATGGAATGAGTGTCCGTTTAGTATCTTACAAATGAAAATCTAATCAATATGGATGCGCAGGAAATTTTGAAGGCAGATCTTGACGATCTTGTTTTTGAAGGGAAGAATAAAAGTTATGGTGCATATGAGCTTCGAAAGAAGTATGGCAGGCACATCATGATTGCATTATTAATCTCAGTAGGATTCTATATCACTGCATTTGTTACTCCATACCTATTTGCGCTAATGAAGCCGGATCCTGTAGTGGTTGCAAAAAAAGAGATTAAATACACAGAGCTATCTGAACCTCCTCCTATTGACAAGAATACTCCCCCTCCACCTCCCCCAGATTTGCCTCCGCCTCCACCGAAGACTATCAAGTTCACGCCTCCGGTAATTAAGCCCGACGAGCTGGTAAAGGAAGAAGATGTTCCTCCGCCAATAGAGGAGATGCAGCAAGCAGAAATTTCTACCGTAGACGTAGATGCTGATGCTACATATGATTTCAGTGCCGAAACCCAGGTAGTGGAAGAGAAAGCACCAGAAATTTTTATGTATGTAGAACAAATGCCTGAATTTCCGGGCGGGCAGGCGGAGCTTCTAAAGTATTTACAGAAGAATCTGCGATATCCGGCAGCCGCCCGCGAAAATGGTATTGAGGGAAAGGTAGTTTTGCAGTTCGTAGTTGATGAAGGCGGTAAAATTTCAGAGATTCAAACTGTTCGTGACATTGGTGGCGGGTGTGCGGAAGAGTCCATTCGTGTGGTGAGAAGTATGCCTCCCTGGAAACCCGGGAAGCAAAATGGAAATGCAGTGAAAGTGTATTTCAAGTTGCCTGTTACCTTCAAATTAGGCACTGAGTAGCCACGGAACCAATTAAGGCTTTGAAATCAGCATTGATAGCCTATCACCTCTTCATGATAGCTGTATATCTTGCAGGTGGAGGCATCTTAATTTTCACAGCTATTTTTCCTCTTGTGGCTGGCACTTCCAGAATATTACTGGGTTTGGTCCTGGTGGCATTTTCTTTTTACAGGTGTTACAACCTTTATAAAATATTCAACCAAAATAAATAATTCTTTAATGTTTGGTATTGGGAAGTTCATAATATTCTGCGCCTTGGTGTTAACATCATTTATTTCATGTAAACGCACAACTCCCACGACCACACAGAGTGATACACCATCGTCGGGAAACATACGTATTGTTGCCGATGAATCCTGCGCGCCTCTGCTTCGCATTGAGGCCAGCACATTCAACAAGATTTATACAAATGCGAATTTAAACATCAGTTATCTTCCGGAAATAGATGTTACAAAAGCGTTTTTTTCTGATGAGAATACACGCCTCATGATCATAGCCCGACGGCTAAACGAGCAGGAAAAAGGATATTTTGGTAAAATAGGCTTGCCATCACACGAAATAAAAATTGCCATTGACGCCATAGCCTTTATCATTAACCCGCAGAATGCAGATTCTAATCTTCAATATCAGCAGGTGGTGGATATACTGAATGGCAAAATCACATCATGGAAACAGATAAATAAAAATTCATCGTTAGAAGATGTTGTGCTTGTTTTCGACAACCAAAAATCAAGCACTGTCAGGTATTTAAGTGAAAATTTGCTCCATGGTGGCCAGTTAACATCAGAAGCCTTCGCGGTAGATTCTAATATAGCAGTTATTAATTATGTAAAGCAACATGCTTCCGCCATTGGTGTGATAGGCTCCAGTTGGATTAGTGATACAACGGATTCCGTCACCAACAATAATTTGAAAGAAATAAAGACTGTTGCAGTTTCTTCATTGGATTCTCCTAACCACTATTATTTGCCGGTAAAACGATACTTTTATTCTATGCAATATCCTTTTCTGCGGGAATTGTATATCGTTAGTCAGGAAAAGCATTCGGGGCTAGGCACAGGGTTTGCAACTTATGTAGCCTCTGATGAGGGGCAACGAATAGTTCAGCGATCGGGATTAATGCCGATTGATAATGCTGTTAGAATTATTGAATTAAAAGAATCGTTTTAAAGTCACTATCCTTAGGAAATTTCACAATATAAATATGAAAAAAAGAAATCTGATCATCGTTTTTTTGCTTCCCGCCTTGTACAGTTTTGCTGTGAAAGCCCAGAGTCTGCAGGATGGCATCAAAGCTCTTGACTACGAAAATTTTGCTACTGCAAAAAGTATATTTAAAAAGCTCATATCTCAGCAACCTTCAGAAGCCAAAAATTATTATTATCTCGGTCAGGCCCATAGTGCTCTTGGGCAGAAAGATTCTGCAAGAATTGTTTACAATACAGGTATCTCATCAGATTCTAAGTCAATGTATAATTATATAGGCCTGGGAGAGACTTATCTCGATGAAAACAATTCCCAAAAAGCCAGTGAGTTTTTTGACAAAGCAAAGGATCTCACCTCATCCAAAGACATCAATCAATATCTGCTGCTGGCCAATGCATATACAATGAATAGTCATCCAGACTGCCAGCGCGCCATAAGTCTATTAAATAAAGCAACAGAATATAATAACAAATCGGCCGATGTTTATTATTAGTTAGGTCAGGCGAACGAATGTTTGAACAGAGGCGGTGATGCAGTTTCAGCGTATGAGCGGGCAGGCGAGCTTAATCCATCATTTGCAAAGGCTTTCACAAGGGTAGGCGTTATCTGGCGTTTGGCGAGAAACTACAATCAGGCTCTTACATCATTTCAAAAGGCTGTAGCCATAGATCCTAATTTTCCACCTGCCTACCGGGAAATGGCCGAACTTTATTTTTACACAGGTCAGTTTGATGTAGCAAGTCAGACATATCAAAAATATCTTGATCTTGCAGATAAGGATGATTATACTCAATTCCGATATGCTCAATATTTGTTTCTTACAAAAGATTACGAAGGTGCATTAAGGATATTAAATCCGCTTCGCGATAAGATGGACCAGCCTATTATGTGGCGATTATCGGCTTATTCTAATTATGAAATGGGAAATCATCAGGTGGGAATGGAGCAGATAAATACATTTTTTCAGAAAAGCCAGTCCACAAGAATTTTAAGTTCAGACTATGAATATTTAGGTAAGCTGATGGCTAAGAGCGGTCAGGATTCCCTTGCGATGATGAATTTTGAAAAAGCAATTGAAATGGATTCCAGTAAGATCAGTTTATACAATGAAATCGGGAGCAACCTTTTTCAGCAAAAAAAATATCATGAAGCAGCACTCGCATATAAAAAGAAAGTAGACGCAGCACCCAAAGATGCTACTCTGCAGGACTTCTTTAATGTAGGGAAGTCCTATTATTTTTCAAAAGAATTTCAACTTGCAGATTCCGCCTTTACCAGCATGATTCAGCTTAACCAGCAATGGCCTATTGGGTATATCTGGAGAGCCAGAGTAATGACCAATGTTGACGATTCTACCGCTGTAAAAGGACTTGCAGCCCCTTACTATCAAACTGTAATAGAAAAATCAATGGTTGATACTGTAAAATATGTTAAGGAGCTCATTGAGGCATACAAATACCTTGGAGATATCAATGCCCTAAAAGAAAATTACGGAGCATCTCTATATTATTATGATAAGTTTATGAGATTAGATTCCGCGAACACAGAGGTGCCGAAAACCATTGAATCAGTAAAGGCTCTTTATAAAAACACATCCTCATCAGTAATAACTTTGGAAAAGGATTCACAGGGCCTATACCTGATACCCGGCTTCATCAATAATACCTCTGTTTCATTCACCTTTAATCCATTAGTCTCAGGTATTTCTATTGATCAGGAAGGAGCAACACAATTATTAGGCAATGCCAATGGAGGAGCCATTCATACTGTAGATCAGATTAAAATAGGCAATAGATCTTTAAAAAACCCTGATGTAAGTATGGTGGCGAATCTGCCAGCTCCAGTAATAATCGGAGCAGATGCCTTAAATAAGCTTAATATAGTAGTGAATTTTATAAACGGTACACTCTTGCTGAGGTAGTTAATGCCAATTAGTTAGAGTGTAAAGGGGCTATCGCGAAAAACCATTATTTGACCCTTTCCACATATTCACCCGTTCTTGTATCTACTTTGATCTTTATATGAGAATTAACAAATAAAGGAACATCAATGACCGTTCCTGTTTCAAGAGTAGCTTTCTTGCTGGGGTTATTGGCAGTATCGCCCTTCATTCCAGGTTCCGAATAGGTAATTTCCAGGATCACAAAGGGAGGAAGTTCACATGAGAGAGGTTTGTCGGTTTCCGAATGAAAGGAGATTTCCACCTCCTGTCCCTCCTTTAGAAATTCGTGGCCGGTTACCATGTCCTCATCGAGGGTCACCTGCTCAAAGGTGTTTTGATCCATAAAGCTATACCCGCTTTCATCCTTGTATAGAAACTGATACTTTTTTCTTTGAACCCGTACAGGTGTTATTGATTCACCCGAATTCCAGGTTTGGTCAATAACACGCCCTGTAGTTACACTTTTTAGTTTTGTTCTGATAAATGCGCCACCTTTTCCTGGCTTCACATGCTGAAAATCCACTATGGTATACAGATCATTCTTGTAATCTATTGTTAAACCTTTCCTAATATCTTGCGTTGTAGCCATTTTAATTTAATTTGAAATATATATCCCCCTTTATCACTAATATTAAATAATAATCTTGGCTATTTAGTGTCGTATGCCCACTTGATATAAACCGCACCCCAGGTAAACCCTCCTCCGAAAGCAGCTAGAATTAAATTGTCGCCTTTATGCAACTGTTTTTCCCATTCCCATAAACATAATGGAATGGTTCCATTAGTGGTATTGCCATATTTTTGAATATTGATCATGACTTTATTGTCGGGTAATCCCATCTTATGAGCTGTTGCATCAATAATACGTTTGTTTGCCTGATGAGGTACCAGCCATGCAATATCCTCAGGACCCAATCCATTTTTAGTCATTATTTCATAGCCTACATCTGCCATTCTTGATACAGCGAATTTGTAAACAGCCTGACCTTCCTGGTATACGTAATGCAGTTTTTTCTCAACGGTTTCTTTAGATGCCGGCATTGCCGAACCACCTGCCTTTTGATGTAGATGTATTCGGCCAGCACCATCGGAATACATAATGCAATCTAATATGCCCAGCCCATGCGTATTCGGCTCAAGTAGGACGGCGCCGCCGCCATCTCCGAAAATAACACATGTTGAACGATCAGTGTAATCGATTATTGAGGACATCTTATCTGCACCCACAACAATAGCTCTTCGGATAGAACCGGATTCAATCATTCTTGAAGCAGTGGTAAGTGCATATAGAAATCCGGAACAAGCCGCCTGCAAGTCGTAGCCCCAGGCATGCTTCAGACCTGCCATATCGCAGATGATATTTGCAGTTGCCGGAAATTGCATATCAGGTGTAGTGGTAGCACAAATAAGTAATTCTATACTATCTGGATTTGTATTGGTTTTTTTTAACAGCCCCTGCACGGCTGCGATACCCATCACTGATGTTCCCTTGCCTTCGCCCTTTAAAATCCTCCGCTCCCGTATGCCTGTGCGGCTGGTGATCCATTCGTCAGTGGTGTCCACCATTTGAGCGAGTTCGGAATTATTTAGCACATACTCCGGAACGTACCCATGAACAGCAGTAATGGCAGCTGTTATTTTTGCCATGAACGAATTTTAATATGGTGCATAGGGTAGGTCAGACCTATCAACTCACTTAATGTCATATGCATGATGATTGATAAATGCATCTTTAAAAACTTCGACAATGCGGCTTTCGATCACTTGTTTGGCTAAAAGGATCATATTCTGAAAAGCGATTGCATTTGAAATGCCATGAGCAACTACTACCGGCGCATTTGCCCCCAGAATTGCACTGCCTCCATAATTCTCATAATTAAATCGATCCCAGTATTTATCCCGGATGCCTTGTTTTTTAATCATGTCATATATTGATTCACCAAATTTCAATACTATATTACCTGTAAATCCATCCGTTACCACCACGTCTGCTTTATCTCCAAATATATCGCGCCCTTCTACATTGCCAATGAAATTAATGGTTTCACATTCCTGAAAAAGCGGGTAAGCAGCCTGTACCAGTAAATTACCCTTCCCTTCCTCTTCCCCTATGCTTAACAGTGCTACCTTCGGATTATTTATTTTGTAAATATGTTCGGCATAAAGAGATCCCATTATACCAAATTGAAGTAACACCTCTGGCTTGCAATCAGCGTTTGCCCCGATATCTAGGAGCAGGCCCATTTTATCATCACTATGGGGGAGCAACGTAGAAATTGCAGGGCGCATGACACCTTCAATTGTTTTAACTGAATACATAGCACCAACAAGCATTGCACCCGTATTACCTGCACTTGCAAAGGCATCAATTTTTCCTTGTTTAAGATAATGAAATCCTATAGCAATGCTGGAATGTGATTTTTGTGAAAGTGCTTTTGTTGGAGATTCAGCCATTCCAATTACCTCCGGAGCATGGATTATTGTAAAAAGGTCAGCAGTTCCGGCATGTTCCTGAAGAATAGTACGAAGGATTGGCTCATCTCCAAACAGGACAAGGTTAACATCGTCACCCAAACTATCTCTTACTTGTAAAATACCTTTAATACATTCAAGCGGGGCAAAATCACCTCCCATTGCATCAATTCCAATTTGCATTGCTGTGCTTTTAGCTTCGCTTATTTTACAGTTCTCATTTAGCCAAACTCATTGACTCAGTGCAGGTGTCATTAAAAAGTTTGACTATGAAGAACTGATCATTCACCTTTCGCAAGAATCTTCTTGCCTTTATAGTACAATTCGCCTTCGTAATAATGGGCACGGTGCCGTGCGTGGGGGGCGCCTGTGGCGGGGTCAATGCTGATGGTGGCAATTGCCATCTTATCATGGGTTCTGCGTTTATCTCTGCGTGTTCGGGAATGGCGTCGTTTCGGATTTGGCATGTTCAGTTAAATTTAATGTTTGATAGATTGTCCCACCGGGGGTCTTTAACCATAGTGAGATTTTTATGTGATGAGGGGGCCAAACGATTTAGAATATCGGCGTTGCAAGGTTTTTCCCCACGCAAATAATCGCAAGATACATGGTTAAGAGGAATACTTAAATTAATAAATTCGTAGATTAGTTGAGATACGTCAAGGTGAGATGAGCTGCGATTGATGTAAACTACATCAGCCATAGAATCATCTTTTTCCGCTTCTGCATGTTCATCAAATTTCACTACAATTGGGTATTCGGAATCCAGGGGAAGGGCTAAATCAGCAGCACACCGGTCACACATCAATTGAACTGTCCCTGAAATATGGAAATTTAATAGAAAAAAGGACATGCCTTTATCGAAAGACAAATGTACTCTTAGCTTTCCCTTCCTTACCAAAGAATCATCAAATGACTTAAAAAACCATTCATCAATGTCATAGCTAAATTCATGAACACCAGCTTTCAGCCCTACGAAAGCAATTTGATACTGCCTCAGCGGATCCATCCTTCCACCATCTTCTTTTTAAGATGGATGCCAAAAGTAAGTATTTGAGCCGGAATAAAATAATTGCGCAGCCACTTCCTCATTGCATAGTTGATATAAATTCCATCCTGGTTTACATCTTACAGAAAGTTGTTTGAGGGTGGCTTCCAACTTGTTGTACAATTATTCGATAAAAGAATTTTATACTTGCGGCGAAATTCGTTTGATTGGTGATATTAAAAGGTAAGAGTATTTTTTCTTCCTATCGGGTTGAACAATTATCAGATATCTATTCTCCGATTTTAGGCAGGCTCGTAGTTGCAGATGTATTTATTCCTCCAAATTTCCATGTCTCTAAAAAACAATATCCCTTTCTCGTTTTGAACGATGGGCAGGACAGTGATGCTATACGCTTAAAAAGCACCTTAACCCGGCTTACCCGTAACAATGAGATAGTTGATGTAGTAGTTATAGCTGTGCACGCAGGTGATAGGCTACAGGAATACGGAGTAGCTACCCAGGCAGATTATAAGGCAAGAGGAAGCAGGGCAGCACTATATACCGACTTTCTGATGGAAGAGCTATTACCGGTAGTGAAGGCCATGTACAAGGTAGACTTGCACCATAAGAATAATTCCATTGCTGGGTTTTCACTGGGGGGGCTCTCTGCCTTTGATATTGCCTGGCGTCATCCTGAAATATTCAAAAAAGTGGGATCCTTTTCAGGTTCTTTCTGGTGGCGCACTAAGTCATATTCTGAGGGTTATGAGGATGCTTACGACCGTATTGTTCATTCGATGGTGCAAAAGGATATCTATAGGCCAGGATTGCAGTTCTGGTTTCAGACCGGAACAGAAGATGAGCCGGCAGACCGGAATAACAACGGAATCATTGACTCCATTGATGATACCCTTGATCTGATTGTTGAACTAACAAGGAAAGGTTACCGTCCATATCATGATATTGAATACCTTGAAGTGAATGGAGGTAATCATAGTCAAAAGACATGGGCTAAAGCGTTGCCCCACTTTTTTAAATGGGCATTTGGGAAACAATAAAACGATTCAGGCAAAATATAATTAACCCTTCAGGATTCTTTGGCAATTTCTATTTTCCTTAACGGATTTGCTATAAGCTCGCCATATTGTTCTCTTTTACGAAGAATGTCAATTGCCAGCAATACGGCTTCACGAAAAGAATCTTCACTAGCTATATTTTTTCCAGCGATATCAAATCCGGTCCCATGATCGGGAGAGGTACGCACAAAAGGAAGGCCGGCAGTATAATTTACTCCAGAATTGAAGCACAAAGCTTTAAAGGGCACAAGGCCCTGGTCATGATACATCGCGAGTATTGCGTCGAATTTATCATACCCGCCTGATCCGAACAATCCATCAGCAGGGTATGGACCAAGAACAAATAAATTGCTGTTTCTTGCCTCCCCAATGGCGGGTTTTATCTCCTCATTCTCTTCTTTTCCTATCAGGCCCTCATCACCGGCATGCGGATTTAGTCCTAGTACCGCTATTTTCGGCTTATTAATTCCAAAATCCTTTATAAGAGTAGTATTAAGAATAGCCAGCTTTTTCAGTATCTTTTCTTTCTTCACATGCGCCGAAACATCAGCTAGAGCTATGTGTTCAGTAACAAGACCTACCTTTAAATTTTGGCCGCACATCAGCATCAGATGGTCATCTACACCCGCTTGTTTGGCGAGATACCCGGTATGGCCTACGAATGGGAAAGCTTCAACAGTAATATTTTTTTTATTGATAGGGGCGGTTACAAGTGCATCAATTTTACCCTCTGTTAAATCTTTCACAGCCGCTTCAAGAGAATAAAAAGCATACTTGCCACCAATGTCGGTTCTCTGCCCTAATTCTACCAATGCATCCTCTTCCCAGCAGTTAATGATGTTGAATGTATTCGGTTGAATCCGGTCTATGGTGCGTGATTGAGCAAAGTTGAACTGTCCGAGGTTTAAGACTTTCCGATGGAACGACACAGTTTTAGAAGAGCCGTATAAGACGGGGGAACACCACTCCAATAATCTGCTGTCAAGGAAAGTTTTTATAATTACTTCTATACCTATTCCATTAATATCGCCCTGGCTTATTCCAATCACATATTTTTTGCCATCACCCATTAGCGACCCGATTTTGTAAGAATTTATAGATCAATCTTAAGCCGAAAGCAGAACCATTCTTTCCTTTATAACCCATCGAATTCTGAAAATAAGCCACTCCGGCTATGTCAAGATGTATCCAGGGATAATCAGTAAACTTTTCTAGAAATTTTCCTGCAGTGATTGCACCGGCCAATGTGCCCCCTATGTTTTTAATATCAGCGATATCGCTTTTCAACATTTCCCCATATTCTTCCCACAAGGGAAATTCAATTAACCTCTCATAAACTTCCATTCCACAGTTTTCTAATTCTTTTTTTAATTCATCTGGGGCATTACTAAGGTAGGCAATTGCAAAGTCGCCTACTGCTCTATGTGCTGCCCCGGTTAGTGTGGCTGCATCAATAACCAGTTCAGGTTTATATTGCCGTGCAAAGCTCAGGGCATCCCCTAAGATCATCCTTCCTTCGGCGTCAGCGTTTAGCATCTCTACTGTCATTCCATTGTGCATGGTAATTACATCACCGGGAGCAAATGCATTAAAGCCGGGCCTGTTATCGGTTGAGGGAATAAGACATATCAGGTGAAGGGGTAGTTTGGTTTTTGCTGCGCAGTAAATTACACCCAGCATTGTTGCGGCTCCGGCCATGTCGCTTTTCATGAGATCCATTGAGTTGCTGGTAGTCTTTATACTCAGCCCACCGGTATCATAAACAACACCTTTTCCAACAAGCACAATGGGCTTTTTATTCACTGCCGCTTTTGGTTTGTACTCCATGATGGTGAAGGTGGGTGGGTCCACGCTACCCTGGTTCACTGCCAAGAGCCCACCCATCTTCAGTGCAGTAATTTTTGACTTGTTAAAAATTTCGGTTTTAAATCCGGCTTCCTTTCCCGCTATAGCAATTGCATTTGCAAGTCCAGTTGCATTGAGGTAATTAAAAGGTTTATTTACGAGATTACGCGCAAGGTACACGGAGTCTATAATCGCCTGGAGGTTATCTATAGCCGCTTTATTGCTTGAGTCGGAAATAATGGTGATTTGTTTAAGGGCATGGCGTTCTTTATCAGCTTCTTTTTTATATTCAATAAACTGATAATTTCCCAGCGCCATTCCTTCTGCAAAATGCAGGGAGGCAAGTGCTATTTCGCTCAGATTTATAATGGTTATCGCACCAATTTTATGACTATTAATTAGGCTCAGGATTTTGTATCCCGCCTTTCTTATGCCTTCATCGGTATTATATTGTATTTCCTTTCGTTCGATAATAGCAACTATTGTAACGTATGAGGAAGAGGGTATAACGATTTGTCTTATATCTTTTTTAATTTGAGATTTTATTAGATCAATCTCTTCCTCCGGCCGTGCCATACCGTTCCAATCTGTATTTTTATCCGCTAGAATCAAGAGGTGATTGTTTCTAACGGCCTTGTGGGAGTGCAAAATTTGCATGTCAAATAGTTGAATAAAGTTGGAATTGAGGTGGGCAAAACTAATGAAAAATTGAAGCTGCTTCTGCTCATTCAACTGTTAGAATAATAGATGTTGCATTCAAAAAAATCATTAGGTCAGCATTTTCTGAAAGATGAAATTGTAGCTAAAAAAATTGTTTCCTTCTTTCGCGAATCGGGCACCTATAATACTGTTCTTGAAATTGGACCGGGGAAGGGTGCTTTAACAAAATTTTTGGTAGCTGAAAATTTCCCGGATTTTTTAGCGATCGAATTGGATTCCCGGCTGATTCCGATACTTGAGAAACAATTTCCGACTTTGGCTAACCGAATATTTAATCAAGATTTTTTATCATTCGACTTAGATAAGATAAGGGGCGATCAGATTGGAATCATTGGCAATTTCCCATATAATATTTCTACTCAGATCATTTTCCGAATCCTCGATAACATGAATCGGGTACCCTTAATGGTTGGAATGTTTCAAAGAGAAGTTGCAAAAAGAATTGTATCGCCGGAGGGAAATAAGGAATATGGGATATTAAGTGTGCTTGTACAGACCTTTTATGATGTGGAATATCTGCTGGATGTGAACAGAGAATGCTTTTCACCACTCCCTAAAGTACAATCTGGAGTGATTCGAATGCAACGAAGAGAGCAATTGCCATATCTTTCAGATGTAACCCAATTTTTCCGGCTTGTCAAGTGCGGATTCGGCCAACGCAGGAAAACCTTGCGAAACAGTTTGAAAGAGTGGGGGCTTTCGCCGGAAATAGCTACAGATGAACTGTTACATAAAAGGGCTGAACAATTACCTGTTAATGAATGGATCTCTTTGTCGAACCGCATTGCTGCCAAAACTCCCCTCATGTAGTTAGGCTGCGATTCATTACATGAAGCCTCAAAATGAGCCTGTGGGTTTCTTTTAAAATATTGGATGACTAATCGGGGTAAAATCTTAATTACAGAATCATGTGATCCCCTTCTCACCGAGGGATTGCACGCCATGGGATTCGAATGTTTGTATCAGCCACGTATTTTGCAAAATGAGGTTGAAGGTATTATTCATCACTACACTGGAATTATTGTGACTACAAGAATCGTGGTTCATAAAAAAGTTATTGAATCAGCCCGACTACTAAAATTTATTGCAAGAGCAGGATCAGGTATGGAAAACATTGACGCAGCGTTTGCCAATTCAAGAAATATAATATGCATCAATTCCCCTGAAGGCAACGCAAACGCTGTAGCCGAACATAGCATCGCACTTTTACTTGCCTTCTATCACAACATCACTAAATCTTATTTAGAGATGCGGGAATCGAAATGGCTGGTGCAGAAGAATCATGTGCATGAGCTCGAAGGAAGATGTATAGGCCTCATTGGCTATGGAAATACCGGAAAGGCATTAGCCAGAAAGCTATCAGTTTTTAATATGAATGTGCTTGCATACGATAAATATCTGCCTAACTATGGTGATGCTTTTGCTAAGGCAGCAACTATGGATGATCTATTCAAAGAATGTGAAATCATAAGTCTTCATATCCCTCTTAGTGATGAAACATATGAACTTGTAAATATTGATTTTCTTAATCGGTTCTCCCGTATGAAGTTTTTGGTCAATACTTCCCGGGGCTTAATTATCAACCATTCACACTTGTTAGAAAACATATTGAATAAAAAATTAGCTGGGGCTGCTTTAGATGTGTATGAGAATGAAAATTTTCAATCTCATACTCCCCCTCAGCGAGAAGTATTCAAGGCCTTAATTAAAACAGGCAGGGTGATTGTCACTCCTCACATCGCTGGTAAAAGCTTTGAATCAAAACGGAAAATTGCCCAGGTGCTTTTAAATAAAATACAGGGGATTTTGTAGTGTCAAGGGTTTGTCATAAATATTGCATCTGGATTATTTATGTAGATTTTTCATTTACTTTTATTTCGTGCTTTAATTTAAAAACTATATTTGTCACCTTGACTTCAGGAACCAACCATTAAATTGAATTTTGCGGCATGAAAAAACTTTACGCGTTTGTCGTAGTAACATTCTTTTGTTCGACCTCCATATTTGCTCAGACAGGTGAATTACAAGGGAAAGTTTATGACCAGGTTACAAAGGAAGGAATTCCTTTTGCGAATGTAGTTTTAGAGCTTAATGGCACCCAAAAGGGATATGGTGAAACGGATGATAATGGCTCTTTCTCAATAAAGCCCATTGTTCCTGGAACCTATGATGTTAAAGTATCATATCTTGGTTACAGACCTAAAACCTTAACAGGCCTGATAATAAATGCTGATAAGATCTCTTTTCAGGATATTCCGGTAGAATCAAGCATAAATACCTTGCCTGATGTAGTTGTTTCAACGCAGAAATTGGTAGAGCCTGATCAAACAACAACAGGCAGCACACTCACCAAGGATGAAATCAGCAACATCGCAACACGCGACACACGAAACTATGCTTCCCTAACTGCCGGAGTTTTTCAACGTGATGACGGTGATGCGCTGAACATCGGAGGAGCACGGGATTATTCAACAAGATATTTCGTGGATGGAATTCCAATGAGAGGTTCGCTCGTGCTTCCGCAAAGTTCCATTGAGCAGCTTACTGTTTTAACGGGCGGAATTCCTGCCAGATATGGGGACGCAACAGGAGGTATCATTAACATTACCACCCGTGGACCTTCAGAAGAATATTCTGGTGGAGTGGAACTTGTTACCTCTGAATTTCTTGATGGTTTTGGTTATGATCTGGCGGCTGTAAATCTGTCGGGGCCTCTGTTTGTTAAAAATAAAGGCACAGATTCATCTGAAGCCAATATAGGATTCTTCATAACAGGTGAAGTAGAGCATAATTTAGACCCCGATCCTTCCGCGATAGGAGCCTATAAGGTAAAAGATGATGTATTGGAATATATAAGAGCCAATCCGCTGACACCTTCTCCAACTTCTACAGGATTGATTCCGACCGCAACCTTACTCACTGCGGATGACATAGAAAAAAATAAGGCAAAATGGAATGTGGCTGATAATAGTTATAGATTTAGTGGAAAGCTTGATTTTCAATTGAGCAAATTTGTGAATTTAACGTTGGGCGGAGATTTTAATCTTGAACGATACCACTTCTACAGTTTCAACCGATCCCTGATAAATGCAGATGAGGGAAACCAATATTATAAAGACAACACCTATCGTGGATTTGTAAGGTTTACCCAGCGTTTTGGCTCCGGATATGGCGATGAAAAAAAATCAGCCTCGGTGTTTCAAAATGCTTATTACTCCATACAGGCTGATTATTCAAAATTTTACAGAACCTTTGGTGATAAAGAGCTTGGATTTGATCCCTTTGCGTATGCCTATGTAGGTAAATTTCAAACATCGCGACAACCCTTTTATGTCTTTGGTACTGATAGCACCTCTAATCTTACAGGGTGGATGCTCTCAGGATATCAGGATACATTGCTGACTTTTCAACCAGGAACAATAAATCCGTATCTCTCTAACTATACTTCTCAGTATTTTGAATTTGCCAATGCAACTCCGAACAGCCTCTTCGATGTACAAAACGGCGGCGGCCTTTTAAATGGGGATTTGCCTACCAGCTCCCTTACTGTTTATTCAATGTTCCTGAATTCAGGTTATCCTGTGGCTTCTTATGGGATAAGAAATAATGATCAGCTAAGGCTTTCTGTGAATGCCTCCGTTGACCTGGTTAATATATCTAAAGGGGAACAAGGGCGCCATGCTCTTGAATTTGGATTCGAATATGAACAGCGGATTGACCGGAATTATACTGTTTTCCCGATAGGATTATGGCAATTGGCACGTCAGTTAACAAATACACAAATCCTTTCTTTGGATACAGAAAACCCTATGCCGGTGTATGACGAGTTTGGTATTTTTCTCGATACAATTAAATACAATCCCCTCTTTGTGCCGGAAGATCAATCCTTCTTTGATAAATCTTTGAGGGCTGCTCTTGGTCTTGATCCTAATGGTTTTGACATTGTAGATGTGGATGCAGTTGATCCAAGCCTTTTAAGTTTAAGCATGTTTAGTCCTGATGAGCTGTTTAATAATGGTAATTATGCCGTATACTATTATGGTTATGATTATTTGGGAAATGTATTATCCAAGCAGCCGAGCCTTGATGATTTCTTTAATGAGACAGATGAAAATGGAAATTTTAAACGCAATTCCCCTGCTTTCAGGCCAATTTATTCCTCAGCTTATATCCAGGATAAATTTAACTTCCGTGATCTGATATTTAATATAGGACTTCGAGTTGATCGCTTTGATGCGAACCAGCCGGTTTTGAAAGATCAATATTCTTTATATCCAATCAGAACAGCTGCTGAGGTTACACAGTTTGGAGCACATCCTGGATCCATTGGAAGTGATTTTGCGGTTTATGTAAACGATTTGGCTCAACCTACAGAAATTGTAGGCTATCGCGATGGTGACACATGGTATAATGCCCAGGGTACTCAAGTCACAGATCCGGGTAGCATTGCTCAACTTTCTAACACAGGGGGTATCACACCATATTTAGTTTCAACTGATGTAGATAATCTACAGCTAAGTTCTGAATCTTTTGAAGATTACACACCTCAGTTTACTTTAATGCCTCGTATTGCATTTTCTTTTCCCATTTCAGACGAGGCCCTCTTTTTTGCTCATTATGATGTGCTTTCACAACGCCCCCAAGGTGCAACAGGACAAACCCCGTCAGGAAATGCTCTTATTGCCGGCCCTTTTCAATACTATTTTTTAGAGCAGCTTAATACCGACAACGTAATGGCGAACCCGGCATTAAAACCCGAGAGAACTATTGATTATCAAGTTGGGTTCAAGCAGGCTTTGGGAACCACATCGGCAATAACCATTGCCGGCACCTATCGTGAATTAAAAGATATGATTCAGGTAACTAAGATTTCTTTTGCCTACCCTGTAGAATACAACACCTTCGGCAATTCTGATTTTGGAACGGTTAAATCGCTTCAGTTTACATATGAGCTGAGAAGGGTAAGAAATATAAAAATTGACGCAAATTATACATTACAGTTTGCCGATGGCACAGGTTCGAATATTACTTCCGGACTAAACCTTGTTGGATCCGGGCAGCCGAATCTACGTACCATTCTTCCATTCAGCTATGACCAGAGACATACACTCACAGCATCGATAGATTATAGATATGGTGAAGGCAGAAGCTACAATGGTCCTGTTTTCGGAAAAAATAATACAGCCTTTTTAGCAAACACAGGATTAAACGTTATCCTTCGCGCCGGCTCGGGAACTCCTTATACGCGCCAGGCTACACCTACCGCTGGGGCACTGTTTGGAGTTGTGCAAAATGCTTCGTTATTGGGAAGTGTAAATGGCTCAAGGTTGCCCTGGTCGTTTAAGATAGATGCAAAGCTGGATAAAGATTTTAAAGTAGGAAATCCAGACCAATCTTATTATTTTAATATATATCTTTTAGTTCAAAATGTGCTGAATACGGCCAACATTCTTGGCGTTTACAGATTTACCGGGAACCCGGGTGATGATGGTTATTTGGAATCTGCAATAGGTCAGCAGGTGTTATCTGCGCAGCCTAATCCTGAAAGTTTTGAAACACTCTATAACATTAAGATTAATAATCCTGACAACTACAGTTTACCCCGAAGAATACATGTGGGGTTACAATTTAATTTTTAATTCAGAGAATACGTAAGCCATGAATTATATGAAAACAAATTGGATGATAACATTTGCAGCCTTACTTATTGTGAGTGCTTCTTATGCGAAAGAAAACGCAGGTATCATTGGAGGGAAATTGGGCCAATCTCAAAAACTTGCTGCCGGTGATTGTGGTCCCGCTACTGCTTCTGTTGACCTGGATATTAATAATGTCAGGGCTCGGATATTTACAGGTGGCGACATGTGGTGGGATCTGAGTGCTGAACCTAAATATGAAATTCCAAAAAGTTCTGAAGACCAACCAGAAAATCCAAGTTCCCTTTTTGCCGGAGCTATTTGGATTGGCGGCATTGATGCACAGGGACAATTAAAGGTTGCAGCGCAAACTTATCGTCAAACGGGTAATGACTTTTTCCCCGGACCTCTGGATGAAAATGCTTCCATTGACGCTGCAGGGTGTGATGCTTGGGACAAACATTTTCAGGTTTATGGCTTTGAGATTGATTCCTTAATAGCTCTCTATGATGAAGCTCTTGCAGCTAATCCTGGTCAACCTGTTAGCCTATCTCCAGGTTTAATTCCTGCGAACTTAATCAATTGGCCAGCTTATGGCAATCCTAATTCTGAATTAGCTGGATTCAGAAATCTTGCCCCGTTTATTGATGTTAATGCAGATGGAGTCTATGATCCC
>JACCZV010000177.1 GCA_013695775.1 Chitinophagales bacterium
AATGCCTTCACCGGTCGGCGCTATTGCAACCTCTGACACAAGTGTCTGTATAAAATTCTGCATTAACTTCAGCGATTCATCTGCAAATAATCCAACTTCATGGCAATGGATTTTTGATGGTGCAACACCTTCTAATTCTACAGATCAGAATCCTATAGGCATATGCTATGATACTCCCGGCAGCTATGATGTTACCCTGATTACTACAAATGCAAATGGCAGCGACACTCTTACTCTTGCAGATTATATAACGGTATACGATACTCCACCTTTTCCCACGATTTCTCAGAACGGAAATACTCTTACGGCAAGCCCGGCAGATTCTTATCAGTGGCAGTTGAATTCATTAGATATACCTGGGGCTACCAATCAAACGTATGATGTTACACAAAACGGACTTCACACAGTGATCATCACCGATTCCAATGGTTGCACAAACTCTGCAACAATTGATGTGGTGTTTACAAGCATAGAAAGTTTATCTCTTGCTTCAAATCTTTTGATTTATCCTAATCCTTCGCAGGGCAATTTTGTAATTGATTGTTCTGAAATAAATCCAGGTGAGATGCAAATAGATATCTTTAATGCTATAGGACAATCAATGTTTTCTTCTGATAAAATTATTACACCTGTTCAGTTCAGAAAATATATAGATTTAAGTAAACACCCCTCCGGAGTTTATTTTCTTCATATTAAAACAGGGATTTCCTTGATTCAGCAAAAACTCATTATTGGAAGATGAGTTATTTTTTAAATTTAAAATTTTTACTAATGAAAAAATTATTCTCATTATTCCTGCCAATATTATTTCCTATTTCTCTTTTTAGTCAGATGCTATTTTACAATGATACTTTTAATGGTGGTATAACCAGCGGAGGATACTCACCTGATTATTCAAGTGGTGGCACCGGAACTTTTGATATTTATGTAGAACCCGGCAGTACTATTTATAAGGCTTTTCTGTTTGCAGGAAGACACGGAACGGCAGGTTCCCTGACAGTGACAATGAATGGCAATTCCCTTACATTTAATAATGCAAATGGAGTAAGCCCGATATTTCAATCAATCAATTATGGCGGTAATTCTCAGGTTCATGCCATTGACGTTACTTCTATACTCGATCCCACAGATACGACTTATATTCTCGATGTACCATACCAATCCGGTCCAAGCGATAGATATAATGATTTTTATCTGTTCGTTGCCTATCAAAATTCCAATTTGTCACCCGTTTCGGTCTCTATATTTCTCAATGACTTTGATTTGCAGGGTTCTGTCACATGGTCTTTGTCGCCGCTGCAGCCCCTGAATAGTTCATCTGATGTAGGAATTTCAATCTTTGCAGGCTATATCTGTGATTTTATTAGTGATGGCGAAATAGTAACTGTTAATGGCAATAATATTGGAATCATTGGCAGCCCGGATTATAATTCAGGACCTTGCGGTGGACCTATTGGAAACTGTTATTATCAGAATGGGGCCCTTATAGGATTGCATGATAATGAAGATTTAGCTGTGAACGAAGCAGATGCACTGAGTAACATAAAAGATTTAGTGTCCACAGGCGATACATCTGTAACAATCAAATTTGATCATCAGACTGTCGCTAATGACAATGCAATATGGGCAGTGGTGGTGGCATCTTCTGGAAATATGTCACTCCCTTCACTTTTTTCCTCTGATACAAGCATATGCGAAAAATTCTGTATTGACTTTTATGATTCATCAGCAAATAATCCAACCTCATGGCAATGGATTTTTGATGGTGCAACACCTCCCGGTTCCACAGATCAGAACCCCACGGGCATATGCTACGACACTCCAGGAAGCTATGATGTAACCTTGATCACTACAAATGCAAATGGCAGCGACACTCTTATTCTTGCAGATTATATTACGGTATACGATACTCCACCTTTTCCCACTATTTCTCAGAATGGGAATACCCTTACAGCAAGCCCGGCAGATTCTTATCAATGGCAGTTCAATTCAATCGATGTTACTGGTGCTACCAATCAAAACTATGAGGCCACTCAAAGTGGGCTCTATACGGTGATCATCACTGATTCCAATGGCTGTACAAACTCTGCGACAATTGATGTTGTGTTTACAGGAATGGAAAATTTATCTCTTGCTTCAAATCTATTTATTTATCCCAATCCTTCTAATGGAAATTTTGTAATTGAGCTGCTTAGTGAATTAAAGGGCGAAGAGATCAGTGTTGAAATTTTTAATGCAATCGGGCAGTTGGTATTTTCTTATCAGGAAAGGTTTGACAACTCGCCTTACAAAAAAGAGATCGATTTAAGCCCTCAGGCCACAGGAGTGTATCTAATTCGGTTAAAAACAGAAACAGATTTCATAAATCAGAAAATGATCTTCACTGAAAGATGAAGCTCTACCAACAACATTTTCGGCGGTTGCCAACTACTTTATCTAATAATCCATTGGTGAAGCAAAGATTAATATGTTAATTTTAAAAAAATGCATTTCGTGGGATGCATCTAAAAGAAATCCTTGAACAATTGTAACCTTTCTCATTAATAGCGTTCTATAATAAAAGAACATTGGTACAATCTTATTCCCCCTTGATTTCTTATAGGATTAAAAACTAAATTCATGCTTAAATATTTTTCCCTACTACTCTGTTCGCTTGCAACCTCTTGGCAAACTTCTGCTCAATCCCCTACATGGTCCGATGATGTTGCGTCGATCATCTACAACAACTGCAGCAATTGTCACCATGAAGGTGGCATCGGTCCCTTTGCCCTGATGAGTTATGAGGATGCTTTTAACAATGCCCTCAGCATAAAGGCACAGGTGGAATCTGGGTTGATGCCACCATGGAAACCTGATCCGGACTATATGCATTTTAAAGATGAACGGATCCTCTCTGAAACCGACATCAGCACCATCAGCAACTGGGTTGCAGCAGGCGCACCCTCTGGAGATTTATCGATGGCACCTCTGCCCCCTACGTTTACTGTAGGGTCAGCCTTACCAACGATTGATCTTGCATTGCAAACTCCATCTTACACTGTTCCTGTTGATGAAGATGATTACCGCACTTTTGTGATCCATTCAAACTTTTCACAAGACGTGTTTTTAAATCAGATCGAATACATGCCTGGCAATGGCTCTATTGTTCATCATATCGTAATCTTCTACGACCCGACCAACTACTCGTGGAACCTCGATCAAGCTGATACTGTACCCGGTTATGAGAGCTATGGAGTGGGGCCAATAAACAATTCCGCGGACATCATTGGTGCCTGGGCTCCAGGCAGTGCAGTGTTTACCTTACCTGAAAATATGGGCATCCGCATTCCGGCAGGCGCAGATTTTGGAGTGGAAGTACACTATGCTCCAGGGAGTAATGGGCTTACTGATGTTTCCACAGTAAATCTGAAATATACTGATGCCTCTCAGCAGAATATAAGAGAGGTTTTTGTGGATGGCATCCTTAATCATTTTGACAATCTGACGGATGGGCCACTGTTTATTCCCGCGAATACCATTCAAACCTTTCACGAAAAATTTGATTGGGAATTTGGGGATATGTCATTGATTTCCATCTTTCCTCATATGCATCTGGTCGGCGAATCTTTTAAGGTATGGTCGCTGGATGAAAACAGTGATACCACGCACCTAATAAGTATTCCCAACTGGGATTTTCACTGGCAGGGATTTTATGATTATCAAAAACCTGTACACATCACTGATCCCTCTGAGCTTTGGGCTGAAGCAACCTATGATAATACTACTAGCAACCCGGACAATCCAAGTAATCCACCAGAGGACGTATATGCCGGGGAACATACAACGGATGAGATGATGATCGTCTTTTTCACATGGCTGCCTTATGAGCCGGGAGATGAAAACCTCATTTTAGACAGCTCACTTGTTACAGCCGTTTCAGATATAAAAAGGGGAGGTGACATTGTAAAAATTTATCCGAATCCTGTAAAGGATGAACTCTTTATTTATACTGATTTTTCACAACCTGGTGCGGTAATTTTTGAATTGTTTAATGCCACCGGAGTTCTTGTTAAACATTGGCAAGAGATGGGAAGCAAGGAGAAAATCACTACCACATCATTACAAAATATCCCATCGGGAATATACCTATTAAAGGCATCTTCGGCGGAAGGTGCTCACTTTGCGAAAGTGATGAAACAATAATTCCAGACTAGCCTACTTAAAAATTTACAGAACCTTGCTCTGAATTTAAGGTCGGCTTCTTATAGAAATAACGCATCATCTCAATCCATTCTTTGTTTCATCGCCTCATATAAAATCATTCCTGTTGCCACTGATACATTGAGTGATTCAAACTGACCTGTCATAGGGATTTTTACGATGTCATCTGCCAGCTTCAGCAGTTCCGCTGAGATGCCCTCGCCCTCTGACCCCATAATAATAGCAGTTGGAATTTTTAAATCCGCTTCATAAATATATTTGGAGCCACTCATCTCACATGCGAGTAGCTGGATGCCATTTAATTTGAGCTGCTTAGCGAGTTGTGCTAAATTTTTTTCACGGCATATAGCCATCTTATTTAATGCGCCTGCAGATGCTTTTACCGCATCTGAATTGATCGAGGCCGTCTCCGTTTGCGGAATAATGATGGCATGTACTCCTGTGCATAAAGCGGTGCGGGCAATGGCACCAAAGTTACGCACATCGGTGATTCGGTCGGCAATCAACAATAATGGCAACCTTCCCTGCGCATATACCTGCGCAAGCACATCGTCAGTTTTATAAAATCTTACAGGAGAAACGACTGCTGCTATGCCCTGATGATTTCGGTGGAGCCGGTTCAATTTTTCTATCGGAACAAACAGCACCGGTATCTCCTGCTGCTGCGCCATCCGTAGAAGCTTACTTATTGAGTCTTTATGAATTCCCTTTTGAATGAATATTCGTTCAAAGGTAGTGGCGGCAAGTAGAGCTTCTTCCACTGGGTGAATGCCATAGATGAACTGGCCCTTTGATGGATACCTTTCGGAATTTCTTCCATTATCAAAATGTTCTATCAAACAATTATTTATTAGGGGGGGTATATAGGTTCATATACCGCTGAAAAGCCTCCTGAGCCTTAGTATTTAAGAGCGTGTCGTTGTTCTTTTGGGAAATCTCATTGATCTCATTGAGAACATAAACGCCCTCGTTCATATTTTGGGTAAAGTATTTTCTATTATCTGCATCAAGAGCAGAATAGTAACGCATCTGATCTGAATATACTGTAAGCAGCCTGTCAAGCATTGTCTTCCCCTTATCAGTCGCGCCGGCATCGTAATAATTTTTTGCTATCGCGAGGTTTAGGTAAGAGACAGGAACATTTTTCTCAGGTAGTACTGAAACGCATTTGTCCAGTACCTGAATTGCCAAATCTTTTTTTCCGTCTGATATAAGACCTGCAGCCAGGCGGGCAAAATTGCTGCGCAGGTTGGTGACCATACGTAAGATGTTTTCATCAAGATATACCTCATGCTGATCTACGCCGCCCCATGCGAATTTATTCATCAGGTTATCATACATAAGATCAGCCTGAACACCACCGGGCAGTCCATCGTTTATCTTTGTAGTATAAGGTACCAGCCGATAAGCAAGACCCTCCTGTTGCAGGAAATCATTTAAACCCAAATATGCGTCTGGCGCAACGGAAATTGCAAAGTAAATGGGCCGTTTCCATAGGTTGCTACGCAATATCTCCATGGTAAGTATATCATTCTTCAAAAGCGTGTTTTTGTTCAGACGCCATTCCATGCGGCTTACGATTTTTGAAGTATCCTTTGGCTGCACTACCTTATTTGCCAGTATCTCCTGCTTATTAACAGGTATAAACAAATTTTTAGCAGGCACATAGTTCACTACATCTCCACCATAGTCAATCATATTTTTTCTGTCGGTGCTAAACATATAATCCAGCACTGAGCTAATGGAGTAAAATTGATTTTGATTGATTGACTTGTTTTCATAAAAACGGAGGTAATCCCGGTTTGACCCACGATAGGCAGAACTATCTACTGAGATCACAACAGCATCTGATTTATTCACTTTTCTTCTCAGATTATCAATGTACCAATCTACTCCGAGCAGGCTAAGGTTTACAATTCGGATATCCTCGCGTATCCCCTCAACTTCCTGTGCATACCATAGCGGATAAGTATCATTATCGCCCTGTGTGAAGAGGATGGCATTAGGAGCACAAGACTCCAGGTAATTTCTCCCGAAATCCCTTGCGGTGAATCGGTGCGACCGATCATGATCGTCCCATCCCTGGGCACCCATTAAAACAGGTATTAAAAGCGCAATGCCGGTAGCAAGCAGAGCTGCATTTCTTGGATTCATCCTTTTTTTAATATAATCAAACAAGGCAAGTGAGCCTAACCCAATCCATATTGTGAAAGCATAGAAAGATCCGGCGTAAGCATAATCCCGTTCCCGAGGTTGCATAGGGGTTTGGTTAAGATATATTACGATGGCCAGACCTGTAAAGAAGAAAAGCAACAACACAACCCACGCATCTAATTTGTTTTTCTTAAAATGAAAAATGGCACCCGCCATACCGAGGAAGAATGGTAGCAGATAAAATTTATTCCTTGCTTTATCTCTATTGGAGGGATAGGGAAGACTTTGCTGATCTCCTATCATCGCATTGTCTATGAAGGGATATCCAGTGATCCAGTTCCCATGCTGAATGTCCCCATCTCCCTGTACGCCATCCTGCCTTCCTGAAAAATTCCACATAAGATACCGCCAATAAAAAAATCCTACCTGGTAGGTGAAGAAAAAATTCAGGTTGTCACCCATGGTCGGTTTCTCATCCTCTTTCAGATTAAGCCAGTTCCTGTAAAATCTGATGTGTGAAGGATCATCATTGTCCCAGACACGCGGAAAGATCATCTCGTCCTTCGAATCATATTTTACAATGGGTTTACGATCTAAAAAAGTGTATTTGTCTTTATCACGGAAATAGCGTTTTTCTCCATTCTCCCTATCAAGCTCAATTGGTTGTGCAGTAAACACGGGGCCATGTGCCAGAGGACGTTCGCCATATTGTTCCCGGTTGAGGTAACTCAATAGGGCTATCGGATCTTTTGGGCTGCTCATATTTATTGAGGGATTTGCACCCGCACGTATAACTACCATTATGTAAGAGGAGTAGCCAATAATGATATATAGTGAAGTTAGCACGGCAGTATGCAGAATGTAGTTGCCTTTCTTTTTTGCATACCATAAGCCAAACACTATCGATGCGGCAAGAAGTAAAAAGAGAAATATAACACCGCTATTGAAAGGTAGTCCCAAATCATTCACAAATAAAATGTCAAGCTGAGCCGCAAGCTTTGGTATGCCTGGAATAATTCCATATTGAATTAAAGCCAGGATGGCTATACCTATGGCGGCGGTTCTAATTATATTCCACCTGGTGGGTGGAAATTTTCGGAAAGAGTAGACAAACACCATCGCAGGTAACGCAAGGAGCCCCAACAGATGCACTCCAATAGAGAGTCCGATAAGGTAACCGATGAGGATGATCCACCGATCTGCATCAGGCCGGTCGGCAACATGATCCCATTTTAAAATTGCCCAGAAAACAATTGCGGTAAAGAAAGATGACATGGCATAAACCTCACCTTCAACCGCCGAAAACCAAAATGAGTCAGCAAAAGTATAGGATAGTGCTCCTACCACACCTGCTCCCATTACGGCAATTAGCTCTGCCCCGATTATGTCTATTTCTTTTTTACCAATGATCTTTTTGGCAAAGGACGTAACAGTCCAGAAAAGAAATAAGATAGTAAGCGCGCTGAAAATTCCAGACATATAATTTACCATAAGGGCAACCTTCGATGGATCACCTGCCAGCAGTGTGAAAATATGCCCGATCATAATAAACAATGGAGCACCGGGAGAATGCGCAACCTGTAGCTTATAGGCACAGCTTATGAATTCGCCACAGTCCCAGAAGCTCCCGGTTGGTTCTGCTGTCATCCAATAAAC
>JACCZV010000205.1 GCA_013695775.1 Chitinophagales bacterium
TAAATTTCCTGAAAAAGGCTTTACTCCTGTAATTTCAAAAGCCCCTTCCTGGTTTTTTTCAACATCGAAAAAATCAGCTGACTTTAAATGTCCTGCCAGCTTCATATTTCCTTCCTCATCTCCATTCGAAAGCGTGATGCTGTTCATATCCATTATGAATTTTCCACCTGTGATAGTCCGATCTTTTACCTCCAATTCACCGCTCTTGATTTGAACCGAGCCGCTATGATAACCGCTTACTTTAGTACCTATAAATTCTAATTTGCTGGCCGCAGGATCAACTTTATAGATTGCATCGGAAGATTGCTCAACCACCTCCTTTGCCTCCGAGGTCTTTGCCTCATCACTTTCCGGAGCGTTTTTACAGGAATAGACAGATAAAGAAATTGCAGCACACCATATTAGAAATTGAAAAGCTTTCATCAGTTTATTGATTTTTTTGCTTTAAAATTTTTATTTCGACAATGTCCACTAAACGATTTCAGGGGTAAATGGTTCATTAGTTATCTAATTATTCATAACGAAGTGCCTCAATAGGGTCTAACTGTGAAGCTTTGATTGCAGGGTATAAGCCCGAGACCAATCCTACCAAAAAACAAAAAGTGATGCCTACGAAAATCCATAGCCAGGGTATGATGAAATCACCTCCCAGTATAAGAGATACTAAGTTACCTACAAGAATTCCAAGTATTATCCCCAGCATTCCGCCGATCTGGCAAATTACAATTGCTTCAGTTAAAAACTGACGTCGCACCTCTTTTTTTGTTGCACCCAATGCTTTGCTTACTCCTATCTCACGGGTGCGCTCAGTTACGGACACAAGCATAATGTTCATTAGACCAATGGCCGCACCGAAGAGTGTTATTATGCCGATCAGTGTAGCAGCGTAAGTAACGTATGTAATGTTTCCAATCAGTTCGTTGGCAAGTTCATCGCTTTTCGAAATTTCGAAATCATCCTTTTCAGATATACGCAATCCACGGATGTTTCTCAAAGTGCTCGTAGCTTCATCAATGGCAGGTTGCAACTGGTCTACGGCATTTATATTCACGGCAATTGATACAGAATTTTCACTGCCGCTGAAGTTGCGGATTGCATTCAGGAGCGGAATGAGCACTACATTATCACCCTGCGACACCATGCTCGAACCCTTCGATGCCAATACCCCAATAACACGGTATCGGATGGCAAACATCGATACGAAGTTATTTATAGGATCGGCGTTGGAACCAAAAATTTTTTCAACCACATCTTTACCAAGAACAATAAGTGGAGAACCTTCTTTTACCTCATCAGATGTAAAAAACCTGCCCGCGGCAATTTCATTTCCTGATGTTACAAGATAATTTTCGTCAACACCAACTACTTGTACATTGGGGTTGGTCTTTTTTGATTCATGTTTTATTGTGGATATACCTGATATATCTTCTGACACAGAGACGACAGCAGGAAATTCATACCTGTCTTTGAATAAAACAGCATCGCGATACAGTATAGGAGGTCCGGGCTTTTCTTCATCTCCTCCCCCGCTGCCCTGCATTTGCGACCAATCCTGCTCAATTGTAAACACATTGGAGCCCATGCTGGAAAAGTTGCTATAAATAGAAGTTTTTAAACTTTCTATAGCAGTCAAGATTCCCACCAGCGCCATTATGCCAAATGCAATTATTAAACATGTAAGAACCGTACGTAATAAATTACTGCGTATTGCGCTCAGTGCAAGAAGGATATTTTCTTTAAGTCCCATGAAATATTTATGACCTAAAAATAATCAATAGTTTTAGCGTAGTTAAACATGAAGAACTCATTATTTACATTTGCAGTTTTAGAAAGTGATGGATAAGAATTTAATTATAGTGTTATATTCCTAACCGTGAGACATTTCGATTTAATCAATAACACAAGGTGTACAAATAAATAAGTACAAATAAATAAACTGCGATATAACATTTTACTTTTCTCAATATTGATATAATTAAACACCTAAATACACTGCCATGGCATTTGATGTAGACATAATTCAATCTTTTTATAACAGGTTGAGTGAAAAAATAAATTCCGCCAGGCAGTTGTTAAATCGGCCCCTTACGCTATCAGAAAAAATTCTTTATTCACACTTATCAGGACAGTTTCCAACGGAACCGTTTCCTCGTGCAAAATCATACGTGGAGTTTGCACCTGATCGGGTAGCTATGCAGGATGCTACCGCGCAAATGGCACTACTACAGTTCATGACAGCAGGTAAGGCGAAAACAGCGGTTCCAACTACGGTTCATTGCGACCACCTTATTCAGGCCAAGGTTGGAGCCGAGCCAGATCTGCAAACAGCATTGGATATCAATAAGGAGGTCTATGACTTTCTCGCCTCGGTGTCGCGGCGCTATGGCATTGGCTTTTGGAAACCCGGAGCCGGAATCATTCACCAGGTGGTGCTGGAAAATTATGCCTTTCCTGGTGGAATGATGATTGGCACAGATTCGCATACGCCCAATGCGGGTGGTTTGGGAATGATCGCCATAGGAGTGGGCGGAGCGGATGCGGTGGATGTAATGAGTGGAATGCCATGGGAACTTAGGTTTCCAAAATTAATCGGAGTAAAGCTAACGGGGAAGATGAGCGGATGGACTTCTGCAAAAGATGTTATACTGAAAGTTGCTGGAATCCTTACTGTGAAAGGAGGCACTGGTGCTATTGTAGAATATTTTGGTACCGGTGCGGAAAATATAAGCTGCACCGGGAAAGGCACCATCTGTAATATGGGTGCTGAGATTGGAGCTACCACCTCGGTATTCGCTTATGATAGGCGAATGGAAGTTTATCTGCGAGCAACAGGTAGAGAAGCAATAGCTGATATGGCCAACACTGTGGCCGAGTACCTCAGGTCTGATGAGGAGGTAAATGAAAATCCGGAAACATACTATGACCAGGTTGTTGAAATAGACCTTGATGCGCTTGAGCCACACATTAATGGTCCTTATACCCCCGATCTCGCGTGGCCAGTTTCAAAATTTAAAGATGCCGTGCGGGAAAATGGGTGGCCGGAAAAGCTTGATGTGGCATTGATAGGATCCTGCACAAATTCCTCTTATGAGGATATGACCCGGTCAGCTTCCATCGCAAGGCAGGCACTGAAAAAAAATCTGAAAGCAAAATCGGAATTTACCATCACTCCGGGTTCAGAGCAGATCCGTTTTACAATTGCGCGCGATGGCTTGCTTGAGACCTTTGAATCTATGGGTGGAATGGTGCTTGCCAATGCCTGTGGACCCTGTATTGGTCAATGGGCGCGGCACATGGAAGATCCTACCAAGAAAAATTCTATTCTCACATCTTACAACAGGAATTTCGCAAAGCGCAATGATGGCAATCCGAGCACCCATGCTTTCGTAGCCTCACCTGAGCTTGTAACTGCCTTTGCATTATCAGGCTCCCTGTCATTCAATCCGCTAACAGATACTCTTACCAATGAAAATGGTGAGGAGGTATTGCTCGACCAGCCCGAGGGCATCGAGCTTCCACTAAAGGGATTTGCTGTTGAAGATGCAGGATACCTGGCGCCCGCGGCTGACGAAGCTGATTTACCCGTGATTGTGAATCCAGATTCTGATCGTCTTCAGTTACTGGAATCTTTCCCATCATGGGAAGGGGTTGATCTAAAAGGTTTACGACTGCTTATAAAAGCGAAGGGCAAGTGCACTACAGATCACATCTCTATGGCAGGCCCATGGCTGAAGTATCGCGGGCATCTCGACAACATTTCGAACAACATGCTTATTGGTGCTCTTAATTTCTCTAATGAAAAAACGGACAGTGTAAAAAATCAACTCACTGGTGAATATGGTTCCGTTCCTCAGGTGCAAAGAGCCTATAAAGCAGCCGGTCTCGGAACCGTTGTAGTGGGTGATGAAAATTATGGCGAAGGTTCATCTCGTGAACATGCAGCCATGGAACCACGTCATCTGGGTGTGCGTGCAGTGATTGTGAAGTCGTTTGCACGCATTCATGAAACAAACCTGAAAAAGCAGGGCATGCTTGCCCTCACATTCTGCGACAAGGCCGATTACGATAAAGTACAGGAAGATGATGTGATAGACATTGTCGGTCTAACTACTTTTGAACCTGATGTTCCGCTTACAATGGTGCTCCACCATAAAG
>JACCZV010000207.1 GCA_013695775.1 Chitinophagales bacterium
AAATATGTGTTGAAAAGTTACTGAATTAGGAATTAGATGATTGCCTAATCACGGTTTTTATTTTTTCTAGGGGGCTGGATGAGGGCTTCTGTTTTTGGATCTTTGTTTCTTTTGGCTGATGCCAAAAGAAAATAAAAAATAATAATGAGCAAATAGTTAATTTCTTCTTCAATACTTTCTTTAAAAGAAAAGACCAAAAGAAAATATATTGTTGAACTATTGTGCTTGAAAACTTAAAATGAATTTACCCTCCTTCATCTCACGCCGTCTTGCCTTTACAGCAAGTCATTCCTTCTCCCGGCTTATCATTCGGGTAGCCATTACTGCTGTGGCATTGAGTGTGGCGGTAATGATTGTTGCCGGTGCTATAGTAAATGGTTTTCAAAAAGAGATAAGTGAGAAAGTATTTGGGTTCTGGGGGCACATCACCATTAGAAGCCTTGAGCAGAAGGGCTCATATGGGGAGGTTCCTGTTTCAATACAGCAACCATTTTATCCACGCATGGAGAATCTGAAAGGAGTAAAACGAATCCAGGTTTTTGCCACTAAAGCAGGTATTCTAAAAGCAGATAAAGAGATTGAGGGCATGGTGTTGCGGGGTATAGGAAAGGATTTTGACTGGACTTTTTTGAAAGACTACATTGTTGAGGGCGAGATACTGATTGCTGGGGATTCGTCTTCTAAGAACAAAATTCTTATCTCTAAAACAACAGCTAACAGATTAAACCTTAAAACGGGCGATGAGATCTTAGTCTATTTCATTCAGCAGCCAATGCGCTATCGCAAGCTGGTAGTATCAGGAATATATAAGACGGGCCTTGATGAATATGACCGTTTATACGCATTGGTTGATATAGGTCTTATCCAGAGAATTAATAATTGGAAAAGCGACGAAGTTGGCGGCTTTGAGGTTTTTATTGACAACGTCAGCAGGCTTGATTATATGGGCTCATTGATAAATGAAGAATATATAGGGCAAGACCTTGAAGCTAAAACAATGAAGCAGATCAATCCGAATTTATTTGACTGGCTCGATCTGCAAACAATGAATGAACGGGTGATCATTGTGCTGATGATTATTGTAGCAATCATCAACATGACTACTGTTTTGCTCATCCTGATTCTCGAGAGAACTAATATGGTAGGGATTCTGAAATCTTTAGGAGCATCGAACTGGATGATCAGAAAGATATTTCTTTATCATGCTTCTTACATTACCGGGTTGGGCTTATTGTTAGGTAACGTGTTTGGCATCTCTCTTTGTCTTATACAGAAATATTTTCAGCTTATACGGCTTCCCGAAGAATCCTATTATGTTTCCGTTGCTCCAATACTGATGAATCCATATTTTATAATCGCAATCAATTTAGGAACTCTCTTTATCTGCCTGGTAACTATGATCTTTCCGTCTTATCTGGTTTCAAGGATTACACCTGTGAAAGCAATCCGGTTTAAATAGAGTTAAGCAACTTATAAATCTATTCGCCGAAGTCAACAGTCTTTTCATCTTTTACTTCCTGCTTTGTTATTTTTTCCAATTCGTAAGGACAATGTTTGCATCCGCTGTTGCAGCAAAATCCACGCTTAAGATGATATGCTTCCATGAAAACGAATAAACCCTCTTCGTTAATGTAGTAATCAATGTTTTCTTTTAATGTCGGCATATTACAAGATCATAGATCAAATCTTCCTGTATAGTTTAAAGGAGTAATATTTTTTAGCTCATTCTTTATTTTGGAAGATACCTTTATTGAATTGATGAATGAAACTATTTCTGCTTGGGTAATCCTTTCATTTTTCCTGGTAAGCTCTTTTAATTTTGAATATGGATCAGGATAACCTTCACGTCGCAATATGGTTTGAATTGCTTCCGCAACAACTGCCCAGTTTTGCTCCAGATCATAATTCAATGCTTTTTGATTCAGGATTAATTTTCCAAGTCCATATAGAATTGAATGCAGCGCAACTACCGTGTGTGCTAACGGCACTCCAATGTTTCTGAGTGCGGTGGAATCTGTAAGGTCGCGCTGCAATCTTGAAATGGGAAGCTTCGATGAAAGATGTTGAAACATTGCATTTGCGACACCTAAATTTCCCTCTGCATTTTCAAAATCAATGGGATTCACTTTATGCGGCATCGCGGAAGATCCTGTTTCTCGCTCATTAATCTTTTGTTTAAAATAATTCATTGAAATATAAAGCCACATGTCCCTGCACAGATCAATCAAAATGGTATTTATGCGTTTATAGGCATCAAACGAAGATGCAAGGTTGTCGTAGTGTTCAATTTGTGTTGTGAATCGTGAGCGCTTGAGTCTTAAAAATCCCTCAATAAATTTATTGGAAAACAACACCCAGTCGAATCCGGGATAGGCTGCAAAATGAGCATTCAGATTGCCTGTGGCGCCTCCGAATTTTGCCGAGTGAGGAATAGCAATCAACTGCTCCTTTTGTTTGATCAGCCGTTCAACAAATACGTACATCTCTTTTCCAAGCAGGGTGGGCGACGCCGGCTGACCGTGTGTATGCGCCAGCATCGGTATATTCTTCCATTCTATGGCGAAAGACTTTAATTTGTCAATTACCTGAGCAAGCAATGGAAGATAATGATGTAACATAAACTCTTTAAGTGACAATGGAATTGCCGTGTTGTTGATGTCCTGCGAGGTTAATCCGAAGTGAATGAATTCAGCAAACCTGCCACAGCCAATAGCTGAAAATCTTTTGCGAAGAAAATATTCAACGGCTTTTACATCATGATTGGTTGCCTTCTCAATCTCTTTTATCTGCAGTGCATCAGGTTCAGAAAAATTGCGGTAAATCGAACGCAGTTGCTGATACATGTTGCGATTGAATGATTGCAATTGCGGAATTCCAAACTCAACCAATGCGATAAAATATTCAACCTCAACATAAACACGGTAACGGATTAACGCATACTCAGAGAAATACGCATCAAGTGCTTCAACCTTATTTCGATACCGACCATCAATAGGTGAGATGGCTGTGAGGGGAATGAGCTTCATTGCGCAAAGATAATATTGGAAGAGACTGCTTATTAATAATGAGCTATTAAAGATATCTGGAAGCAGGAGTTAGGAT
>JACCZV010000222.1 GCA_013695775.1 Chitinophagales bacterium
GGGCTACAGAGGTTTTTGAGCATCCATGGCTGTCGGTAATGATTACTTTATAGCTTCCACTTGAAGTGGGGATGTAATTTTGTGTTGTAGCGCCTACAATGTTAACGTTGCTTTTTTGCCACTGATAGCTATAGCCGGAGGCGGTGGTCAGGAATACTCCAGTATTTGCGCAAAATGTGGTAGCCCCCGTATTCGTTGTTACAACGGGTATTGGTATTATCCATTCATTAACAACTGTTGCAGACGTGCCTGCACAGCCATTGGCATTAGTAACAGTTACCGTAAATGTTCCTGATGCAGTAACAGAGATGGTTTGTGTGATTTTGCCGTTCGACCAGCTATAGCTGCTGTATCCGGTGCCAGCATCAAGTGTTACACTCCCGCCATCACAAAAAGAAGTTGGACCCGATGTCGATATGGAAGGCTGAGGCGTTGAATTAACGACTATAGTTTTGATTGCTGAGGTGGCCGAACATCCATTCGCATCGGTAGCTGAAACAAAATAATTTCCAGGAGTGGAAACAGAGATTGAGGAGCTATTTTGACCAGATGACCACTGATAAGAATTGTAACCTGCATTGGCAGTAAGAGTGACTGTCTCTCCTTGGCAAATAACTGTACCATCAGGAGAAGAAATTACAGGAATTGGTGCGCTATTAACGGTAACTGCCAGATTATTAGATGTTTTGGAACAACCATGTATATTACTGATTGAAACCTTATAGCTGCTGCTTGAAGAAGTCGGCGAATACATTTGGCTGGTAGCCCCATCAATCAGAAGATCTCCTTTTTTCCATTGATAAGTGTATCCCGAAATAGTAGAAAGTGTTGATGGATTTTCAAGACAGTACGTGGTTGGTCCATTTGAACTGATCGTAGGTGTAGGTAAATTATAAGTAGAACAATCCTCAACGGTCAATGTAATTGTACTGCCACTCCGGTAAATTTTTATTCCGGATAAAGTTAACGGACCAGTATACGCGGTTGACCCTTGCTGCACGATGATGTCATTGCTGTTCTTAACAGTCCAGTAAACTGTTTGGCCGATAGTGGGATTGAATTGCTGAAGCCTTCGAAAGGTGATATCAGTGGTGCATGAATCATATTGATTGGGAGCAGGTATGCCCCCGGCATAAAGATCTTTCACAAAACAGGTGATGGAATAATTGAAATTATTGTCCACAATGGAAGCATCATTCCAGTCCAGGTATCCGTTAATGGCCCCCCATGGGTCTCCGCTATTAGGAGATCCGCTTCCCGGATTCTGATTAACAGAACAATTTGAGAAAGCTGGGAAAGAGCGGGCAAGTGTAAATCGCTCATAATCGATGCGGGTCTCTTCTTCCAGAAATTTCGCTCCTGTGTTATCGTGCACTCGTTGATCCCAAAACCAGGCTCCTCCTTGTCTTGAAACATTCACTGTATCATACCAATGTTTGCTTTGGACCCAGCCAATCGTGACGTCTTGTTTACCATGCACACCTCCGATATAAGGAATACCTCTTTTGGAATTTACCATATACATATGTCTGATATCTAAAAGATCCCAAATAGGCAAGGCTAAACCCGTTAGTGGATCTGGATAATCTGAAGGAAGGTTCAGCGAATTATCACACCATTGTTGCTGACGTGAAGAATTACCGTAAGCTTTATAGCTTACGGGAGCAACTTTAACATAAACTGCGGTTACCATATTTGGGTACATCTGTGCGGTAAGCAATGCACCGTATCCATTATGAGAAAATCCGTTTAAATAGACTTTATTGCTATCCGCTGATATATTTTTTTTGACCCATTCCATAGTTTCTTTTATCCGTGATTGGGTATACATCCTTACAACACCACTCATGGCGACAGGATTGTTTGTTGAGTACATATTGTAATTTTCATTCCATCCCGTCCAAATAGTCTCCTCACCATTCGGAAGCCGGTCATCTATCTTTAAAACATTGCAATTGGTGCAGTTTTTTGTTAATGATGTGGAAAATGGATCATCATCCTGATAGATAATATATATGGGGCCATTTGTGCTGTTGCCTGATTTAAATAGCGTGAAGTTGTAGGCATAGGAACCGGCATTATTGAAGGCGGGATAATGAGGGGTATTTTGATTATTACCCCATTGTGCATATTCGTACCGTAAGGTGCCATCAGATTCCACGGATTGATATTGTAGAACAGGCTTTGGGTTTGCTACTATCTCCGAAATGGGGTTAGTAAGACTATTGGAGGCATTAACAACAGATTTATCTTCCTGGCCATTGCTAAGGTTAACTACAGTTACGGCATAGTAGTATGAATCATTGTTATTACAGGTAGTCACATAAAGACCTCTGTCGCTGGCCAGGGGAGTATTGATAGAATTAATTGTGAAATAGATACTCTGCGCCTGAAGTGTTGATTTACGTATATTTTTTGCTGAGTTATCACGTACAAACCCCAGAGATGTACCTGTGTTGAGGTCGGCCGCAGATGTAAGGGGAGAAGAGGATCGATAAATGTTATACTGTAGATTGGTTGCTGCAGGATTTTTCCATGTGAGAAAAGTTTGTCCGTTTGAATAGGAAGCCTGAAGTTCGGAGATTGTATATGCTTTCAAGTTAAAAGTCAATACAGTAAATGCTATACAAATCAAGAAATTATTGATTGAGAAAATGTTTTTCAAGTTGGTTGATTTCTCGACAAATACGAATAGTTAACCTAATTGTTACATTTAGTGGAGTGGTTGATAATAATAGTTACATATAAGTAGGTAGTACTTTTCTCAAAATATATAAACTTCATGAAACCACTACGTTACAAGAGCTTATAAGAGGATGGTTGATGCTAATTAAATTATCAGATGGAGATTACCAATTACTTATAGTGACATCATGTAGAAAGAGAATGAAACTCTACTCGTTTTCCTGGTTATTTTAATAAAGTGGATTTCGTCAATTCAATCAGGGAATTATATAGAAGGGAATACCTGAAGTGGGAGATAAATTTTTCCAAGCACAAATATTACAGGGAGGTGTATAAATGGTATAGGTTATATGAAAACCATAAATTATCTGAGCGCACTTTTTTAAGAAGTCAAAAAGAAGAACAGCGTTTTTGCAAGATCTGGTTAAACCAGAGCTTCTTATCAGGCTCTTTTATGCTTCCTCAGAAGTTTAAAATCGAATACCATTAACCGCTAACATCTAATGAAGTGACAGTGGCCTTCTCATGTGTTGGTATAAAAGAATGAATAGATATACTCCACCTTAAGGTTTCTAAAGAATTTTATGCCCTGCTACTTTTTAGATGCAGCTGACCTGTATGAGAATTCAAATTCCCTTAATTAATCATATTTATTTCGGCCCTTCCAGCTTTTCTGTAACTAGCAAATAAGCTTTTCCATTTCATCTTCCATACCCCTGTTGCTGCTTCGTTGAAGATGCCTTTGCTCATCTTTGAATTACCCTCTAAACGATCGGTGAAGGTGATGGGAACTTCTATGATCTTAAAGCCAAGCTTCCATGCAGCAAATTTCATCTCAATCTGAAAGGCATAGCCTACAAAATGGATTTTATCCAGATCCATTGTTTCAAGCACCCTTCTGCGATAGCAGATAAATCCGGCAGTTGTATCGCGAACAGGCATCCATGTAATCATCCTCACATAAATAGAGGCAGAATAACTCATGAGTACTCTTTCAGTAGGCCAATTTATAACATCTCCGCCCTTTACATATCGTGACCCTATAGCTACATCAAATCCGTCCAAAAAACACGCGTTATATAATCTTTGCATGTCTTTAGGTGGATGTGAAAAGTCTGCATCCATTTCAAAAATGTAATCATAATTTCTTTCAATTGCCCATTTAAAACCCCTTATATATGCTGTTCCCAGTCCCTGCTTGCCTTGTCGTACTTCTATAAATAATTTTTCTGGAAATTCCTGTGTCAATTTCTTCACTTCAATGGCCGTACCATCCGGTGAATGATCGTCAACTATTAAAATATGAGCATTGGAATAAAGGGAAAATATTTCACGGATCAGCCTGGAAATATTTTCCAGCTCGTTATATGTAGGTATTACAATGAGAGAATTATTCAAGGGTTAATTCACTATTTGACTTATTCTTATGCTAATTAATTGTTATAGTTTGCTTACTTCACATTGGCTTATATTCTTTGGTAGGGCAGAATTTGTTTATCTCAACATACGTTCCCTTATTCGTTTTACCTTTTCCTTAAAGTCCAAGGGAAATTCTCCTTTTATAAGCCAATCGTAATAACTTGGTTCCATTTTAAATACCTCCGATACTGCCTTTCCTTTGTGCTTTCCAAAGTTGAACATCTCAATTTCATTTTCAAAATACATCCGTTTACCTAAGTCGACATAATCTCCATCCTTAGAAAATTGATGCAGGAAATCTATATCGTTTTGTAAATGCGTTGGATAACGGTCTAGCTGTGCTTTAAGTACGGCATAGGTGGCTTTTACATCAAACATCGCATTGTGAGCGTTCACCAGCTCGCTTTCACAATAAAATTTGTATGCAGCAGTAAGATTTCGGGGTTCAAGGTTATGGTAAATGCGTTGCACATCTATAAATTTCCTGTGGGAAACATCGAAGATTACTCCTGCCCTATAAAATTCCTCCAGCAGAACTGGAATATCAAAACGTGTGGAGTTAAAACCTGCGAAATCACATTCGTCAAGAAAAATAAAGTATTGCTTCGCTATCTGTTCAAAGGTGGGTGCGTTCTTCACATCTTCATCTTTGATTCCAGTAATTGCAGTTACTTTTTCTGGTATAGGAATGCATGGATTTATCCGTGTTTGCTTCTCATGAACATTTCCATCCGGCATCAGCTTTAAAACCGCAATCTCTATGATGCGGTCTTTAATGAAGTTAACCCCTGTGGTTTCCAGGTCTAAGAAGGCCAGCGGACGGGTCAGTTTCAATTCCATTTTAACTAAGTGTGCGTAATAACAAAAGTACTCAAGTCTTTTAAATCCAATCCTGAGAAATTACCTGAACTCATCATCAGTAACGTCGCATTTTCCCATGGTTGAGATAGAAAGAATTCCCTAAGTTTTCTTATTTCAGTAAACACAATAATCTTATCGTCGTTGAATGAAAAACGTATCACTCCCGGATCAAGCATCGCTGTATTCTTTAATTCGGAAGTATGCGTCTCATAAAATATGATTTTGATGTCTGCATCGCTCATGCTCCCTCGATATTCTTTTAAAAAATTCACATCTACACTGCTATAGGTATGCAGCTCGAGACATGCAACTAATTTACGTTCAGGAAATTGCTCCTTTACAGCTGCTATTGAGGCACTTAGCTTAGAGGGGGAGTGGGCAAAGTCTTTGTATACCGCTGCCGTATCACTTGCTGCGAGTAGCTCCAAACGTCTTGATGCTCCGGTAAAATCTTTTAAAGATTCCAGGCAATCTGATTCTTCCACTCCAAGATTTTTGCAAATGGCGGTGGCTCCCATAATGTTTTGAAGATTGTGACGTCCGAAAATTTTCAACGCTATCTTATTTCCGTTTCTTATAAGAAAAGTAGTATGGTTCACGATGCTGAATTCGGGTATTGAATAAGGAATTTTGTTTGTAGTATCATTGGCCGCTGCAACAATTTTCCGGACTATTTCATCTTCCGAATTAAATATTAATGTGCCACCCTTTACAATCGAATCGACAAAGCGTTCAAATTGCAAGACATAATTTTCAAATGTAGGGAACACGTTGATGTGATCCCATGCGATTCCACTGAGCAATGCAATATCGGGCTGGTAGATGAGAAATTTCGGCAGTTTATTTAAGGCAGAATCCGGATATTCATCACCTTCAAGAATTATCACAGGGGCCGACTCGGACAGCCTCACAGAAACATCAAATCCTTCAAGTGAGGCACCTACCATATAATCAAAATCAAGGTTTTTCCTTTTTAGTATATGAAGAACCATCGCGGTGATGGTCGTTTTTCCATGGCTACCGCCTATCACCACCCGTTTTTTATTTTTCGATTGTTCGAATATGAATTCCGGATATGAATAAATTTTTATCCCTAATTGTTTAGCCCTATTCAGCTCCGGGTTTTCTGATTTGGCGTGCATTCCTAATACAACGGCGTCGAGGTCTTCAGAAATGCGCTCCTCATTCCAGCCCATGTATTCTGGCAGAAGGCCATACTTTAAAAGATTGCTTTTTGCAGGTTCATAAATATCGTCGTCGGAACCGCTAACTGCATATCCTTTCTGCTTTAATGCGATGGCAAGATTGTGCATAACGCTTCCCCCAATGGCTATAAAATGAACTTTCATTTTTTACGTTTGTTTTAAACTATATTTGAATGTAATTTTACGCCCCGAAGGTTTAAAAAAATAAATAGAAGGAACACAGCTACATTAAATTTTCTTAAACATGCTTTACCGACTTTCAATCATAAAGAAATCCGCTATCCTTGCTTTAATCTTTGGTTGTGTTTTGACCATTAGTTCCTGCGGCACACAAAAATTGGGCTGTCCTGGCT
>JACCZV010000244.1 GCA_013695775.1 Chitinophagales bacterium
CATTAGAATACATTCTCCCGCCTATCGCTACTTTTGTTTCAAACCCATTCTCAGTGAAGACACCGTTATTTTTTCCTTCCTTCGCCGCCCACCTGTTATCTGCCGTTTTCATCATTTTGCCGGCTATTTCTTTTCCGCAGCAAAAGCTTACCATTGAGGATATCTGGAGTAAACAGATCTTCGCAGGTGTATCGATAGAGGAATTTACTTCAATGAAAGATGGCGAGCATTACAGTGCAATAAAGAGCGGTAACAATAATGAAAAAGATTTTCTCATATACTCTTTTGCGACGGGGGAGGTGACCGATACGATAGTGTTAGGAAAAGATATTATCCCTTCAGATTCTGCCCATGCCATCTTGCCCTCAGATTATCAGTTAAGCACAGATGAAACAAGAGTGTTGTTTCAGACAGCCAAAGAGAAAATCTACAGGAGGTCTTCACGTGCAAGTTTTTATGTATATAACTTGAAAACAAAAACAGCAGATGCACTTTCCGAAGAAGGAAAGCAGCAGGCTGCTGATTTTTCTCCCGATGGCAATAGGGTTGCATTTGTGAGGAACAATAATCTTTTTTATAAAGACCTCTTATCAGGAAAAGAGGTTCAGGTAACATCAGATGGAAAAAAAAATAATATCATAAATGGAATTACAGATTGGGTGTATGAGGAGGAATTTGAATTTGTAAAAGCTTTTGAATGGTCGCCGGACGGAAAATACCTTGCCTATTACAGATTTGATGAAACCGACGTTCCTGAGTATACCATACAATTTTTCAAGGGTCTTTACCCGGAAAATTACACATACAAATATCCTAAGGTGGGTGAAAAAAATGCTGTAGTCTCCGTATTTGTATACGAGCTCTCATCCAAGACGAGCAAGAAGATTGATCTTGGTTCAGAAACCAATCAATATATTCCAAGAATCAAATGGACACAGAATTCTGATTTGCTCTGTGTGTTCCGGATGAATAGATGGCAAAACAGATTGGATCTTCTACTTGCAGATGCTTCTGACGGAAAAACAAGGGTGATGTTTACCGAAGAAAATGATCGTTACATTGATATACATGATGACCTCACATTTTTTAATACAAATAAGAATTTCATCTGGACAAGTGAGATCAATGGATATAACCACATCTATATCGGAAATGTGAATGATGGCAAATTAAAGCAGATAACAGAGGGAAGCTGGGATATAACATCTTTTTATGGGATTGATGAAAAATCACGTAAAATATTTTATCAGTCAGCAGAATCATCACCTCTGGAGCGATACGTATACGAGATTTCATTTGATGGCAAAAACAAGCGACAGCTTACTCCCGATCACGGCTGGAATGATGCGGTATTCAACATCTCACACACATATATGATGGTAACGCATTCTGATGCAAATTCTCCTGAAGATTTCAAATTGTATGGGAAAAGGGGAGAGCTCATACGAGTATTGGAGGACAATAAAGCATTAAAGGAAAAACTAAATAATTATCCTTTAACAAAAAAAGAATTTTTCTCTTTTGCCACTTCGGAGGGCATTCAATTGAATGGCTGGATGATAAAGCCCTGGAATTTCAATCCGAATAATAAGTACCCTGTTTTCATGACAGAATATGGTGGGCCTGGCAGCCAGGAAGTGACTGACCAATGGACCTCTTCTACTTACCTTTTTCATCAGTACCTGGCACAAGAGGGATACTTGATCGCTTGCATAGACAATCGTGGCACTGGTGGCAGAGGCGAAGAATTTAAGAAGATGACTTATTTGCAACTAGGGAAATATGAACCCCTTGATCAGATTGAAGGAGCAAAATATCTCGGCTCTCTGCCTTTTATAGACAAAAACCGCATTGGGATATTTGGTTGGAGCTATGGCGGCTATTTGTCAGCGCTCTGCATTGAGTTGGGGCCGGGGATATTCAAAGCAGCGATATCTGTAGCACCGGTAACAGATTGGAGATTTTATGATACCATTTATACTGAACGTTATATGCGCGACAATAAAGAAAACGAAAAGGGTTATGTTGAAGGCTCTCCGGTTACCTATGCCGATCGCATAAAGGGAAATTTTTTATTGGTGTCAGGTCTTGCTGACGATAATGTCCATTACCAAAATATGGCCGTGTTTCTTAAAAAATTATATGAAAACAATGTAGCCTTCGATCAAATGACATTTCCTGATAAGAACCATAGCATTGCCGGAGGTAATACGAGATACTACTTGTTCACACAGATTGCTGAGTGGATTAAAGAAAACTTATAATAATGAGAAATACGTGCAACAGAATATTGCCAGCCAAGACTGATTGAAAAGAGAATAACTTTCTTCACCCTTATTTTTATAATTAGCAGATGCAGTTAAGATATTCATTGGCTATGGCTCAATGCAGTAACTATACTAACACTTTCAATTATTCTTTTATTTTTACCCAAATCAAAATTTGATTCATGACAAACTCCGCCACAGCTAAAGGTCATCCCGCAGGATTGTATGTGCTATTCTTTACTGAAATGTGGGAACGATTCAGCTATTACGGCATGCGGGCGATTTTCGTCCTGTATTTAATAAATGCCCTGTTATTTGATAAATCTTTGGCATCAAACCTTTATGGCAGCTATACCGGATTGGTTTATTTAACCCCGCTGCTTGGCGGTTATATTGCCGACAAATATTGGGGCAATAGAAAATCGATTTTAGCGGGAGGCATTATTATGGCTGTGGGCCAATTTCTGATGTTCCTAAGTGGAAGCATGCTTAGCAACATCGAAACGGCTAAGTTGATGATGTATTTTGGATTGGCTGCGCTGGTATTTGGGAATGGATTTTTTAAACCTAATATCTCTACCATGGTGGGTCAGCTATATCCCACTGCCGATAAGCGGGTTGACAGCGCTTTTACCATATTTTATATGGGTATTAATCTGGGTGCCTTTTTCTCCCCTCTGATTTGTGGAGGTTTGGGAGACACTGGTGATCCCAATGATTTTAAATGGGGATTCTTAGCTGCTTGTATCGGTATGCTAATAAGTACTATTTCCTTTTATTTCCTTAAAAATAAATATCTTGTTACACCTGAAGGTGGTGCTGTAGGGCTTCCAAAGACCAGGGCGGAAAAGCTAAGTAATGTGAATGAAAAGGGAGAGACATCCACCCCCACATTTTCTATGGGAAGTGTTGGGATGTGGGGATTAATTTTTCTTGGCTTAGCGATCTTATTGCGCTTTGCTGCTGGACAGGATTGGATCGGGGCATTCATCTTTTCTGCAGCCCTTGCTGTACCCGGTCTTATTATTACCGATAAGTCCTTAAACGCTATCGAGAGATCCAGAATCTGGGTGATCTTTATTTTAGCCTTTTTTGTAATATTTTTCTGGTCTGCCTTTGAACAGGCAGGTGCATCCCTCACCTTCTTCGCCGAAGAGCAAACAGACCGATCCTTAGGAAATTTTAGCTTTAAAATATTTGGTTATACATATACCGCCGTTCCAGCAAGCTGGTTTCAATCAATTAATCCTTTAGGTATTATCGTTCTTGCGCCGCTTTTTACGGTACTCTGGGGCTGGTTGGGCAAGAGAAATATGGAACCCTCGTCGCCACTAAAAATGGCGCTTGGCCTTTTGCTTCTGTCTCTCGGCTACGTTGTAATAGCCTTTGGAGTTAAAGGCGTGGATGCAAGTACCAAGGCAAGCATGTGGCTCTTGTTTTCAATGTACCTTCTGCACACGATGGGCGAACTTTGCTTATCTCCGATCGGGTTGTCAATGGTCTCGAAGCTTGCTCCACTGCGATTTGCATCGTTATTAATGGGCACATGGTTTCTGGCCAATGCCGCGGCAAATAAGCTTGCGGGCACCTTAAGCGCCCTTTATCCTCCGGGTCAGGGTGAGTTCAGCAGCGCAGCAAAGGAAGGCATTGACCTGCCCGGTATATTAAATGGTACCAGCCAGGCAACCCAGACTCAGTTAGCTAAGCTGAGTGAACTCGGGATTCGTACAGAATGGCCTACTTTTTTCGGAAATAATATCACGAACCTCTTCGAATTTTTCACCATATTTATGATCACTTCTGCCGCGGCAGCGTTTATACTGTTTATCCTATATCGTAAACTGCGTAAAATGATGCAGGGAATAAATTAGAAGAAGCAGTAAAACAGGAAGCTTGTTCAATTTTGTCTAAGAAGCTGTTTTTAAATAAAAGTATGCCTTTTATGCTCCACGCAACCCTTCGACTCCGCTCAGGGTTGACCCGTGAAAATTTGCATGTTAAGGCTTCCCTTGTCAAACTTTAAGATGGTTAGAAACATGGGAAAGGCAAATTTCAAATGACTCACTACCGCTTCTAAGGGAAATTATTATCTAATTCTCATTCATTTTTTTATTTCACCTTCACACGTACACCTTCAGAATGCGATGAAAATTCCGGTGCATACATACATTGAATGGTAGTAATTCCATTTGAGAAATCACCTTTAAGCTGAACTCGTAAAGGGTATTCAAAAATGTAAGTGCCTTTTGGTAGCCTGTCAATGAAAAAATTTGTTGCGGCATCTTCGGTCTCTTCATAATATCCCAGTCCATCCTGCCATTTATATTGGCTTAATACATTCAACGGTTCAAGGCCGGCGGCACGCATGTCTTTAAGGTGGATGTATTCCATATTGCGGTCGGTATGAAGTTCTATTCTTACTGTTATTACATCACCGGGATTTAGTTCGGTACTCGCGGTAACAAGCTCCATCATAGGGCCACTCTCGGTGTTGCCTAGAAGGAAAAGTTTTTTCTGTATTGAAAGCGATGTTGCAGCATTTGTAATCTTGTCAGATTGTTCAAAATATTGCCAGTACACGCTACCCCAGCTCACTGACCTGGAGCTGTTCATACTGCTTACTTTGATATGACCCATCTCAGAGATGATGTCACTCGCATTCCATGACTTCTTGAAATAACCAGTGCCACTTTCCGTGGGCGAATCTGACAGATCTACCAATGTTTTACCCAATGAAACAGTGATTGAAGGCTCACTCATAAACTCGTCATTGCCATGAAGCAGCAACGCATAGACTGCCTCTGCCGTGGCTTTAGTGCTTTTCCAATAATTTGTCTGTTTTTGCTTTAGCAGCCAAAGCTTCATGTTCTCAACTAATGCAGAGTCCTTCATTATTTCATGAAATGCTTCAATCATAAGGGCCTGTATTTCAATTGGTGCTTCATACCAAAAATAGCCGGCTCTGTTGCTTTTCCAATACATGCCAAGCTCTTCATCAATTATTGCATTTTCTTTTAATGATCTGATAATTGCCTCCGCCGTTTTTTTATCGCCTGATCGATACATGGTCAATGCGATCATTCCCTGAGCATAGATTCCCTGAGTATTCCAATATGAACGCGACTGTGATTGATAATACTCTATTATCTTTTTATTTTCTTGAGCCAGGGAAATCTTTGGGAAGAAGCTTCTTGTGTAGAGATAATGCACTGCTGTATAATTTAATTGATCTTTATCTGCTCCCGATTTACTTTTTAACAGCTTCTCATAATCTTCCCTGATACGATCGTCTAAATAATAAATCGCTTTAGACAACATTTCCATTGTTGCTTCTTCATTGGCTAAAACATTTAAATGATGGAGATGGCCGAAGCCTGCAACAATGTACTGGGTTATGTATCGGTCGTCAGGTCCTCCTGAAAACCAGGACCACCCACCATTTTGAAGCTGCATTTGCTCTAATTGCCTTAAGGCATTTTCCATCCCATAATTTGTCTTGTTGATGTCGAATAAAAGCGCGATATTTTTTTTTCGGGTTGATTCATCC
>JACCZV010000251.1 GCA_013695775.1 Chitinophagales bacterium
TCCCGGCAAAGAATCAAGTCCCGCATCTATAAGGGCCTTAAGAACTTCCCTGTGAGTTGACTTTTCAAGCTTTGTGATGTGTGCAATTTCCGGCGGTCAGAGGGAGTGCAACTTGAGGGTCGGGTACAGTGACTTAAGCTTTTTAAAAAGATTAACATAAAAACTCAATCCGAGGTCAGGATGGTGGCCACCCTGCAACAGCAACTGATCGCCGCCATATCGGAATGTCTCTTCAATTTTCTGCTTATACTCCTCAACTGTAGTTACATAGGATTCCTCATGCCCTGGCTTTCGGAAAAAGTTGCAAAATTTACAATTTGCAATACATACATTGGTCGTATTCGCATTCCGGTCTATGATCCACGTAACCGCCTTTTCTGGTTTCTGGATCATTCTCAGCTGGTGTGCTACCGTCATCAAATCTGTCGTTGCGGCCTTTTCAAATAAATACAGCCCTTCCTCTGCTGAAAGAAATTCGAAGTTGAGCGCCCTTAATAATAATTCATCTGAATGCATCACAGGAGAACAAAGATAGCGTACAAACAGTTTTTCGCAATTACTGCCTCCAACTGTTAATTACGCAGTTGTTGAAATATGGAAACGCTCAATTGGGCTGGTCGCAATTCAGCAACCTGATTAATATTTGATTGCATTATTTCATATTGGTTGTAGCCCCATGCACTCTTCCCATTTAACTTTTTATTTTTGACGGCTTACTCCCCCTGCAATGAACAAAGACGATTTGCTTTTTTCTCTAATTAACAAGGAACTTGAGCGCCAGCGTCATGGCATTGAATTGATAGCATCCGAAAACTTTGTTAGCCGACAGGTGCTTCATGCCATGGGCAGTTGCCTTACCAATAAATATGCGGAGGGTTATCCCGGTCGCAGGTACTATGGTGGCTGCGAAGTGATTGATGAGGTGGAGCAGTTAGCTATTGATAGGGTGAAAGAATTGTTTGGCGCAGCCTATGCCAATGTTCAGCCTCATTCGGGGGCACAAGCCAATGCGGCGGTTTTTCTTGCGGTTTTGAAACCAGGTGATACCATTCTTGGACTTGATCTCTCACATGGTGGACACCTTACCCACGGCTCCCCTGTAAACTCTTCTGGAAAGCTCTACCATGCTACTTTTTATGGCGTGGAAAAAGAGACAGGTTATATTAATATGGAGACAGTGGAACGCATAGCCCATGATGAAAAGCCAAAGCTCATCATCTGCGGCGCTTCCGCCTATTCACGCGATTGGGATTATAAGCGATTTCGAGAAATTGCCGATTCGGTAAATGCGCTTCTCATGTGTGACATGGCGCATCCTGCTGGATTGATTGCGACGAAATTATTAAATGATCCGCTTCCTTATTGTCATTTTGTTACTTCCACAACCCATAAAACCCTGCGAGGTCCGCGGGGGGGTCTCATTCTTTTGGGGCAGGATTTTGAGAATCCCTTCGGAATAAAGACTACTAAGGGAGAAATACGAATGATGTCTTCACTGATAGATGGTGCCGTTTTTCCGGGAACGCAAGGTGGTCCGCTCGAGCATGTAATCGCCTCTAAAGCAGTTGCTTTCGGAGAAGCGCTTGCAGCAGAATTTCAGGAGTATTCCATGCAAATACAGAAGAATGCACAGGCACTGGCAAAAGCATTTACTGACCGGGAATATCATATTGTTTCGGGTGGAACAGACAACCACCTGATGCTCATTGACCTTAGAAACAAAAATATTTCAGGAAAAAAGGCGGAGAATACTCTTGTAAAAGCTGACATCACACTCAATAAAAATATGGTACCCTTCGATGACAAATCCGCCTTCGTAACCTCAGGTATCCGCGTTGGTACGCCCGCCATTACCTCACGCGGCATGATGGAGGAGCATATGATTCAGATTGTGGATTGGATTGATCGTATTGTATCAGATGCAGAAGATGAAGATGTCATCTCATCAGTGCGCTCTGAGGTGAATAGTTTTATGAAAGAATTTCCCTTATATCCCTGATTATGGTATGTTATTAATATTTCGGTCATGCATCTGTTGCGTTTTATAACATTGTAAATCAGTACACAAATAAATTATAAAATAAAATTTACATCCATGAAGATTGAAACAATAAAAGTATAAGTGTAGTTTTATCATCAGGATACTAACCATTTCCTTAACCAAAAACCAAACGAGCACATGAAATTGAAATTTACTGTATCTCCCCCGTCAGGGAGATTAGCACTCCTTTTCCTTATCCTATTCTCGACGGCTGCTATGCAGGCTCAGACCATCAAGATGGGATTAGGTACAGTGCGTACACTACCTCTGGATTTTTATGGTTACGACATGTCTACCACTGTTAGAGGTGGTGTTTCATGCGTTGACCCTGACCTGCTAAGTCACCTTCCAAAGTTAAAACCAAAAACACTTCGTTATCCTGCCGGAAGTCACGCAAATTGGTGGAATTGGCGTGTAGGATGGTACGTAGATTCACCGTATCTGCCCGAAAAGCAGCAGAAGCTCAAAAAGGTTCCAAATAAATTGGAAGACTTTAAAGGATTACTTACCGCTACGGGTGCAAGTGCCATTTTGGACCTTAACCTCCTGACATCCGATGTCAGGGATCAGATAGCAATGCTTAAGCATGCAGATTCGATAGGAATAGCAATTAAATACGTGGAATTAGGTAATGAATTTTACTTGGAGGGAGAGGAGGAGGAGGATACTTTATTGTTGTTACTAAAGTATCCAACACCAGATTCTTATGCGGATACTGCTCAGATATGGATAGATTCGATTCACAAACATTTTCCCGATGTCAAAATTGGACTTCAGGGTGTTTTTGATAAAAACCACCAGGAGCGTAGAAACCTATGGAATGATGCAGTCATCCTTCCTGTTGAACGCGAGGATGCCATCACCATGCATTACTATTTTGGTTCACATTGGCCTGATCCATCGGAAACGGAAGCGGAAAAGCTGAATGTGAATATGGGCGACCTTGCCA
>JACCZV010000254.1 GCA_013695775.1 Chitinophagales bacterium
TTCCAGAGGCGGGCACCTTTTATATCAATGCCAATTAAATTTCTATCAGTATATTTTTTCGCCAGTGCAAGCGGGTACTCTCCTTTTCCGCAGGCGAGCTCTAAGGTGATTGGATTTTCATTCTTAAAAACTTCAGTATTCCACTTGCCCTTTAAATCTTTTCGGAGCTGAAAAACATTTGTAAAGGTTTCCAGCTCTGCAAGATGAATTAACTTTTTCTTGGCCATGTAGAATTTAATGCACTTTCACCACAATGAAAGCATTATGCGCTAAGTTAAAGCTGCCTCAACATTCGTTGGCTTCATGCTTTTCCAAACTAAAAACAAAACTTCTATCAGGTTTATAATTGCAAGAAAGTTTGGTCTTCTGCAAACTTATTTTAATTGATATTTCTTCATATATATTTCATACAGTTGTTTCTGTGAATCATCAAGATTTATTTTTCTGCCCTGAATAAAAGCATGCTCTATATTATTTGTTCGCATGTCAAGCACATCACCTGTGGAAATGATGATGTTGGCATCTTTTCAGGTTTCAAGAGTTCCGGTGAGTGAATCTATGCCGAGAATTTTAGCAGTGTTGGAAGTAATTGATTTCAATGCATCTTCTTTGGATAATCCGTTGGCAGCAGTTGTGCCGGCCAGAAAAGGAAGATTGCGCTGTTGCCAGTAACCATAAATGCTGAGGCAGTAAAGAATTCCTTTCTGTTGCAGCATAGCTGCAGTTTCATACGGGACATTAAATTTCACATCATTTCCAGAAGGTAGCGAATGCACATCACCCAATATCACCGCAGTATTTGTCTCTTTCAGAAGGTCTGTGCAGAGGTAAGAATCTCTTCCCCCAACCAGAACCATCCGCACATCCATCTTTTTTGCAAACTCTATAGCATTTACTATTTCACGTATATAGTTCGCATGAATATATAATGTTGCCCTCTTGTCAAATACATTTATGAGTGCATCAAAATTGAGGTTTCGTTCTGCACGCTCCATTTGCCGGCTGTATCCACGTGCTTGTAAGAAGTAGCTCCTGATTTCCTGAACCTGCTTTTCATAGTCTTCATTTATTTTTACTGAACCTCTGCTATCCTCAAACTTAAACTGAAAAAATGCAGGCCAATTAAGATGAATACCATCATCAGCCATATATTGAGCATCTTCCCAATTCCAGCCATCGAGCTGCATGATGGAAGAAGCCCCTGAGATGATGCCTCCCTGGGGAGCAACCTGTGCGATGAGTATGCCATTGGAACGAACGGTAGGAATTATTCTTGAGTCGGTGTTATATGTGGTTAAGCTGCGCGTTCCGGGGTTATAAGTACCTACTTCTGCGAAATCATTTGTAGAGCGAACCAATTCAATTTCATTCAGGCCTAAATTCGTTACAGGAGCAATGAGACCGGGATATATTTGTTTTCCATTTGCTTCAATAATTGTTGCATTAGCTAATGGTGCACCCGCCAATGCTCCAACATATGTGATCTTTCCCTTATCGAATGCAATCACGCCATTTTCAATGACCTGTCCGTTTCCGATGTGAATGATTCCACCCTGTATTACTATTCGTGACTGCTGCGCTATGGCAGGAATCATGCGTTGGGCATTGGCGAAGTGGTAAAAGAATAAGGTCAGAACTATAAGGATTGTATTTTTCATATTATTCCTATGTCAACATTAAACAATTTAATCTATATATCTTTTACTTTCCTACAGAAGTACCATCTGTTATAGTGTCGCAATGCCATTCACGACTGAACTCAATTTGTATCTTTTGGGTAGGTGCTCCCTGCTGTTTTAATTGTAGCATTTTAGCCATCAGGCGCATGCGCTCCTTTTGCAGCCATGCCTGGTGCTCTATATCTTTTTGTAAACTGAAGTAACACGTTCCGTCAACGAGTGTCATTTCCGGCCTTGAGTAAATAGACAGTGGATCATTGTTCCAAAGCACTACATCCGCATCTTTTCCCTCTTTAATACTACCCACCCTATCATCCACATGCAGCATTTTTGCAGGATTAAGAGTGCATAATTTCCACGCCTCCTCTGCAGACAGCCCCCCATACTTTACACTTTTTGCGGCCTCCTGGTTTAAGCGGCGCGCCATCTCAGCATCATCCGAATTCACTGCCGTCACTACTCCTGCCTTAGTGAGTATAGCAGGATTATGAGGAATGGCATCATAGACTTCGTATTTATATGTCCACCAATCTGAAAAACTAGAGGCAAATGCTCCATGCTCTTTCATCTTATCGGCTACTTTATAGCCTTCCAGAATATGTGTGAATGTATTCACTTTAAACCCCATTGAATCTGCAAGATGCAACAGCATGTTTATTTCTGATTGCACATACGAATGGCAGGTTATATGTCGCTTTCCTTCAAGAATTTCGACAAGCGCATCCAGCTCAAGATCACGTCTTGGCGCAGCCGCTGATGATCTTTGCTTAGCAGGAATTTTATTGTAATTATCCCACTGATGCTTGTAATTCTTTGCACGTATAAATGCGTCGTACATGATTTGCTCTACACCCATCCTTGTCTGAGGGAATCGAGATGTATACAGATCCCCCCAATTTGATTGCTTCACATTTTCGCCTAATGCGAATTTGATAAAGCCGGGCCACTCCTTAAATTTCAGATCTTCCGGTGAGCTCCCCCAGCGCAGCTTTATCAGTTGTGTTTGTCCTCCAATAGGGTTTGCAGATCCATGTAATAAATGTGAGCTTGTAACACCTCCGGCGAGCTGACGATAAATGTTTATATCTGTCGGATCTACTACATCGCCAATTCTCACCTCTGAAGTAACTGCCTGTGTGCCTTCATTAACGCCCTGCTTAATCGCAATATGAGAGTGCTCATCAATAATGCCGGCGGTTAAATGCTTGCCAGTGGCGTCGATGACCTGGGCACCGGAAGGCGGAGTTATTCCTTTCCCTACTTTCGAGATTTTTCCATTATCAATTAATAAATCTGTGGCTTGAAGAATGCCCTCGCTCTCATTCGTCCATACTGTTGCATTTTTAAATAAGAAGGTTTCTCGCGTTGGTAGTGATGTGTTTCCATGTCCTGTAAACGGATAGAGCACTACACCCTCCGTTTTAAAACTTTCCTTCTTCTTCGAGGTATCAGCTTTTTCTTTATATGCTGAAGTGTACTGAGCATTCCAGTTGATCCAATTGCCCATCGGATCCTGCCCTGTACCAAAGAGATTTTTTTCGCGCAAAGAGCCGCTAAGGCGATAGACCTCTTTACTTGAATCGTTAGGGTACCGGAAAGAGAGAGAGATCAAATCATCTTTTGTGGTCATTGCCACTTTAAGCTTATCCTTGTCATTGAGTTTTATAGAGGCTTCTGGCGCAGAGGGACTGCCCTCTATCTGCAGAGTAAGGTTGGAGAGTGTTCCGGCTGTTAGTGTGTAATTGCCGCGAAGATCTTTGAAATCGTAGCTATTCACGACATACATAGTGCCTTTCACCCAATTCTGATAGATGACGTTCTTTTCTTTAAAAATACTGTCGGAGCAGATGATGAAGTTCGCAACCTTTCCTTTTTCTAAGGTTCCTGTTTGATCAAGAATATCCATCATAGAGGCAGGGGT
>JACCZV010000258.1 GCA_013695775.1 Chitinophagales bacterium
CAAGCAGGTACAGGATATTCTGTTCCTCATTGCGCGCAGGAATTAAAATAGAGATCAACTCATTCCTATGATTTAAGCCGGGTTGCAGTTTTTTGATAGTGATGGAGTTAATGAATGCTATTCCCAACCGAAAGATCAAAAAGAACATCGTCACATAAAGAAGCACCTCCATAAGTCTATTGTATCCGTTTATTCATAGTTGATTATTCATGGCAATCATGAATTATTTCTAAAGATTTTACACCTTCAACACACGGTTCACATTGATTCAGTAAAAATTTGACATAGTGCCCGAACACATAGGTCGGGTTACCAAAATGAAATCGGCATTGAGCACTAAATAGGTATAATGTCTGACTTGCATGCTGCCTTCCAAATCAACCATTGCCGACGAATATCTGAAATTTTAAATGACGCTATGATTGTCGAATTTAGACGTTCGTATAAAATATTCGTTCTCCACCATTCATGAAGTTTCAAAATTTTAGAACGATATACTCGTTCCTTTAAAAAATTTATTATGACAGCCCTGATTATCTTGTATGCCCTTGTGCTCTCATCCTTTGAGCCAACACGTCACTATACTGATGGTGAAATTAAATGGGTTGAAGGGAGGATGCTTACGTACAACGATTTCCAGGGAAAAGTACCCGCAGCAAGTCCCTGGGCGGCCCTTACTTCCAGCAATATCTATTTTACTTATAGCACAGCCAATGGTAGACTCTCTGATTTTCGGGTATATGCAAGCTTTATAGCTGAGAACTCATGGATGAAAATAGAAAATGAAGATGTTTTAGCTCATGAACAGCTACACTTCGATATTACTGAAATCTTCGCGCGAAAGCTGTATCTGCAGGCCGATTTATTAAAAACAAAATCTGGGAGCGTCCCTAAACTGGCATCCGATCTATTTAAAAATATAAATAAAGACTGTGATGCCATGCAGCAACAGTACGACGATGAAACATCACACGGAACCAAGTCGGATAAACAATCAGAATGGGCGAAGAAAATAGCTCTTATCCTCTCTAATCATCCATCTTATCCAGCCAGCGATCAGTGATTTTTACTTGCCTCCATTCTAAAATCTGAATACACATAAAATCCCTTACATTCCAGAGGTAAACAATAAATTAAGATCTGTGGATTTCATGCTGAATCTCTCACCAAGATGGTGATTTGTCAAAGTTCCTTTATATACATATACGCCGTTTCTTATATGAGGCAACACGTTCATTAGTTTTTCAAACCCACCTAACTGACTTGCTTCTAACAACATTGTAGTCATCACGTTGCTAATGGCCTGAGAAGCCGTGCGTGGCACCCGCGATGGTATGTTGGGAACACAATAATGAATTACATCAAATTTTTTAAATATAGGATCATCATGAGATGTAACTTCTGAGGTTTCAAAGCAGCCCCCCTGGTCAATGCTTACGTCGACAATTACTGATCCTGGCTTCATGTGCGAGACCATCTCTTCGCTAACAATGATAGGGGCCCGGCCTGACTTGGAATGAACGGCTCCCACTGCCACATCTGCCATGCTCAATGTTTTAGCCAGAACATCCTGCCTTATGATAGAAGTGAATATTCGGGCCCCGATGTTGCGCTGAAGCCGTTTCAATTTATAAATCGAATTATCGAAGATCTTTACCTCAGCGCCAAGAGCGATGGCTGTTCGGGCGGCATTCTCTCCCACAGTTCCTGCCCCGAGAATCACCACTTTTGCAGGTGGAACTCCGGCTATGCCACCAAGCAAAATTCCCTTTCCATGATTGAGGTTGCTGAGTAATTCGGCAGCTATCAAGATAGCCGTACTTCCGGCAATTTCACTCATTGATGATACGATGGGGAAGGTATTTGCCTCGTCCTGAATGTATTCGAATGCCAGTGCAGTCACCTTGCGCAGCAGTAGGGATCCAATATATTCAGGTGTTAAAGTAGGAAGGTGTATCGGCGATATAATAATCTGATTTGAATGCAGCATTTGAACCTCTTCCTCTGATGGTGGAGCTACCTTCAATATGATGTTTGCCGAAAAAATCTCTTTTGTCTGATACGCGATCTCAGCCCCAGCTTCAGAAAACTCATTGTCGGGGATGTGGGAGCCCTCTCCCGCCTTGGATTGAACAACTACGCGATGGCCATTGCCAACTAAAATAGAGATAGCACCTGGCGTAAGCGCAACCCGGTTCTCCTGAAAATGCTGCTCTTTTGGTATACCTATATATAGCTGATCGCTTTTCTTATTTATTTCCAAAAGAGATTCCTGAGGAGCAAGGCCCACACCTGAGGTAAGCTCTTCTGGTAATATGATCTTCTTTTCCTCCGTCATTTTATCTGAATCGTCATCAGCCGTGCATTTTCGCTAATTGCTTCCATTTTAACATATACCGTTTCAGGTGGAAGCAAGGGTTGAATGAGCTGCGGCCACTCTATGAAACAATAGTGATTTTGTGCAAGATACTCTTCAATACCAATATCTAAAGCTTCCTCAATGGTAGTTAGGCGATACAGATCAATATGAAAAATTTTGGGTGAGGATTCATACTCATTGATGAGGGCATAAGTAGGGCTGGAAACCGGACCTGTTACGCCAAGCAACTTGCAAATTTCACTGATCAGTGCCGTTTTTCCTGTTCCCATTTCACCTAAAAATGCGAATACCCTCTTATTCAAACAGTAGTGGAGAAGCTCAGAGGCAGCGGTGGGTAACTCAGCTATAGACTGAATCTTCAACTGCATAGTCACAAAAGTGAAGCTATATATTCCTGGTCAATAAAAGAAGCAGGTTTCAGGGATAAATTTAATGTAAAATCCCTCCGTTATTCAGATTACTTTTAGCTCTTTAGGATCATATGTCAGCAGCACCTCATTTTCCCACCCCTAATAATCACTTAAGCCTGATGCTTATCCTGCTGTTTTTGATTATATCGATTGGTGCAAAAGCACAGGAATCCAGCGAAGTTTTTACCGATAAGATCTATCTTCCCAGTATAAAAACCATTCAACTATACGTTGATCCTCTTATGCTGACAGACCCGGCAATTCCACTCGGAGGCGCATCACAACTCCATCTTGAATTTGATGACCTCGAAGGCGACAAAAAAAATTATTACTATACCTTGATTCATTGCAATTTCGACTGGACTGCATCTGATCTTTCGCCCTTCGATTACTTAAAAGGATTCAAAGAGCAGGACATTACGGATTTCAGCTTCTCTTTCAATACCAGACAAAGCTATTCACATTACGATTTGCTTTTCCCTAATGAAAACATCACACCTACCAAATCAGGCAATTATATTTTAAAAGTTTATCTTGATAATGATCCGGAAAAAATAGCCTTTACGAAGAGATTTATCATCTTTGAAAGTAAGGCACAGCTTATTACTAATGTTCACAAGCCCACGGATGTTAGATTTACTGACATTTACCAGGAGGTTGATTTCGTGCTCAACTACCGGGGTATTTCTATCAGCAACCCCGTCAGCGACGTGAAGGTGTTACTCATGCAAAATTTCAGATGGGACAATGCAATTACCAATTTGCAACCACTTTTTATGAGAACAACAGAACTTGATTACTCCTATGATATTGAAAATGCCTTTCCTGCCGGAAAAGAGTTCAGGTATTTTGACACACGAAGCGTTCGCTACCGTACAGAACGTGTAAGAGACATACAGGCCGAAGTATCAAAAACAGAGGTCTTTCTTACGCCCGATGTATCGCGTGGCAATCAGCCATATTTATTTCACAAAGACATAAATGGAAAATTGGTTCCCGGCATCATCGAGGGGTTTAATCAGAAAGCGGAACCCGATTATGTATGGGTTACCTTCACGCTCCCATTTGATTATCCATTGCGGAGCACAAATATTTATATCATCGGTCAGCTTACCGAGTGGCAGATGAAAGACGAATTTATGATGCATTACGATTCTGATGCACGCAAGTATGAGGCTCGCGTTTACTTAAAGCAAGGCTACTATGAATATCAGTTCGTGACTCTGGAGGAGAAAGGCGAAATAGCTGATAGTGAATTATTTGAGGGGAATTCATACGAAACTGAAAACACCTACCAGATTTTTGCCTATTACCGTTCTTTCGGCAGCCGATATGATGAGGTGATCTGCTACAAGGCAACGGATTCATTTAATAACAATCGATAAGTATCCGCTGACCTTATTCAGCCATTATTGTTCACAGTCCCACAGGGATAAAATATAAATATTTAGATTTAGTATTAGAATTTAGCATCTATATGAAGATTACTCCTCCGGCTATAGAAGAATATCCTGAATACTTTAATAAGTATATTTCAAAGGTTCGCGGTGAGCCGATAACAGAGTTAACGCAAGGGTTAAAAAAAATAAGCAGGCTAATTTCCAAACAAAACAAAAAGCAGCTTGCCTACCGCTATGCCGAGGGAAAATGGAACATAAAAGAAATTCTTGTGCATTTAATGGACGCGGAGCGTGTATTTTGTTATCGGGCTCTCCGGTTTGCCCGAAAGGATGAAACCCCCTTGCCATCATTTGATGAGAATGTATGGGTGCCGAACAGCCTTGCGGGTTACCGGAAAATAAAATCAATTATGGAGGAATATGCTGCGGTTCGTAACGCCACAACAGCCCTGTTTTCCAATATGGATGATGTTATGTTTAACTGCTCAGGAATTGCAAATGGCAGACAAATTTCCGTTAGGTCAATTTTGTATACCATCTGCGGTCATGAACTACATCATATTGAAATAATAAAAGAACGCTACCTATCCTTTTAACTGTGTCATGGTGACAGGCAAAATTTAAAATACATATACGAGGTCAGTCAGTTACCCTTGTCCCACACAATACCATCTACACCGTGAACTGCATACCAGCTAAACCAGAAAGAGAAATAACCGGGCAGCCTCTGATCCCCAAGTACCGCATAGGGAACACCATCTTTAACAGAAACTTGAATTGACCCATTGGGAATGGCGAGTGTCGCCTTTCCCATTTCAACAAGGGAGGTCCATTTAAAAGCAAGGGATGCTTTTCCATGCGTTACTACATACATCATTTCCTTATTTTGAAATCGAGTGCTGCTACGGGAAACAGGAAAATATAGTTCTTGATTGGATAGGTATTCTGTGTATGGATGTTGCGAATAATTGCGATCGAAACCCGTTTTTTGGTTCAATATCAAGGCATCAGGGAAATTTCTCTCTACTTCATCAAATGAGATGACAAACGAATTGAAGAGCCTTAGTTGTTTGCCCGTGTAATGGCCAGCCACTGCTTCACCGAGAGCCTGCGACCATAAGCTCTCTGTTTTGTTATCAAACATCAGCAAGTTCGATTCATAGAGCTTCCCGCTAACGCCGAAATTGAGTGTGTCACCATCAAGGAGCCGTTCATAGACAATGGCGGAACCACAGAGAGGGCAAAATGTTACCGCAACCGGAACGCCTTCTATAACGTCATTGACGATCTCATGCCAGTTAAGAATATTAAAGGGATAAAATTTTGTTTGTGCCGATCCCTGAACTACGATACCATAATCTACTCCGGATAGAAATTCTTTTGCCTTCCTGGTTTCAATGAATTCCGGAAAATCAAGTGCTGGAATCCCATTTTTCCCAGGACCGCCATCATGAATAGAATCAACAGCAACGGAATGTTTGGTAAAATCTGTCTTAAGATCACTGAAAGCAAATTGCTTTTCAAAAACACTATCTTCATTTGATTGCTTATCAGAAACGGAGTTCTCTCCATTTGTTGCCGCAACGGCAGGTGCAGAAGCCCTTGGCTTACAAGAGTAAAAAGATGTTGCCAAGAATGAAAAGAGTAAAAGAAGGCAGGAAGATTGATTCAACGAAGAGGGGTTTTATATTAAGACCTATAGGTCACTTAATTTTTAGCTACTTACATTACCCACCCGTGCTATGTATTTGTCCATCTCGCGTCCCTCCACTGTATTAGGATATTTTGATTTGATCTCCTCATATAATTTTTTTGCTTCTTCCGATTTTTTTTGGCTTTCGAGAAGCATGCCTGCCTTTTTCAAAAACATCGGTGTCGTCAATTCATTCTCAAAATGATATGCGGCTTTTTTATAATAGTCAGCGGCCTCATCCATCTTTCCCAGCTCTGAATAAGCATCGCCAAGAGCACCATATGCCATGTTCGATACTATTTTATCTTTACCCTTGAAGTCTTCAAGGTGTTCAATAGCGTCATTGAATTTACCCTCGCGAAGAAAAATCACTCCCGCATAATAGTGAGCAAGGTTAGCTGCATCTGACCATTTGTAATCATCCATGATCTGCAAGAACCCACTATAATTGCCATCTCCGTTTAGGGCGAGATTTAATGAATCTTCAGTAAAATATTTCTCAGCCATGAACATCTGGTTAGAGGCCTCAAGAGCTTTGGGTTCAAGATATAGCTTCGTGAAAGCCAGATATGCAGCTACTAATGCGAAGAGCCCGCCCACTACATAAGTGAGCAACTTTTTATTTTCATTCACCCAATGCTCAAAATGGTTGCGCCTCTCTTCCCAGTTAAGATCCTGTTTTTTTATTTCCTCATCCATATTTGTTATTGTGTTGTGGTCTGCAAATAAATTATGCGGTTCAATCAATCAGGAACGGATAATTCTCCTGTTTATAGTTATCAGTATATATCTCTGAGGGGTCCGGATAAGGAGAGTCTTCGGCAAATTTTACAGCATCATCAATCTCTTTGGCGATCTTACCGTTGATATTTTCTATCCCGCTGGTTGAGATGAATTCATTTTTAAGGATTATGTCACGTATTGTTTCAATAGGATCTTTCAGTTTATACTCTTCCACTTCTTCCTTGGTGCGATATTTCGCCGGATCACTCATTGAGTGTCCTTTATAGCGGTATGTTTTTATTTCAAGCAACGTGGGGCCTTCACCTTTTCGTGCATTTGCTGCAGCCTTCGCGATGGTGGTATGCACTGCTTCGCATCTCATGCCATCAATCTGAAAGGATGGCATGTCATAAGCCAGTCCGAGCTTGCTGATATCAATTACATTGCTCGACCTTTGTACGGATGTGCCCATAGCATAACCGTTGTTTTCACAAATAAATATTACCGGCAGTTTCCACAGCATGGCCATGTTAAAAGCCTCATGCAAGGCACCCTGCCGTGCTGCTCCTTCTCCAAAAAAACAGGCAACCACCTGACCGCTTTTTCTATATTGTTCAGAAAAAGCCATTCCTGCGCCAAGAGGTATCTGATTTCCAACAATGCCATGACCTCCAAAAAATTTCTTCTCTTTAGAAAAGAAATGCATTGAGCCCCCCTTACCTTTCGTGCAGCCAGTTGATTTTCCAAACAGTTCAGCCATGCATTGATCAGCTGATATGCCACGTGCCAATGCCATTCCGTGGTCACGGTACGCGGTGATGATCGGATCTTCAGCCTGAAGTGCAGAAACTGTTCCCGTTGCTACCGCTTCCTGCCCAATATATAGATGACAGAAGCCACGGATTTTTTGCATCCCATACAATTGACCTGCACGCTCTTCAAACCGGCGTATCCTTAACATCAACTCATACCACTTAAGGTATACTTCTTTAGAAAAATTACTGTCTGCCGTATCTTTTGACAGCTTGTTTTCCGATTCCAATGCTACCAATCCGGCGGCGTCGCTATTGGTTTCTTTTGCTAATTTTGTTTTCGCCAACGCTTAGGAATTAGGGTGCGAAAATAATTAAAAAAAACTCATTAGAACGAGTGATATTATCCTTCTGTGTATCTGAAAGCTATAGCACTAACCCAGTTTAAAAACTACACAGGGGGTACTTTCGAATTTTCTCCATCGCTTAATTTTTTGACTGGTGAAAATGGATCCGGCAAAACCAATGTGCTGGATGCAATCCACTATTTAGCACTTGGGAAAAGCTATTTCCATGCTGTTGACCAACTGGCCATTCAACACGGAACAAATTTTTTCAGAGTTGCCGGCAGTTTCTGCAAAGGTTCGGAGGACATTAAGCTTGCCTGTGTATATCAGTCAGCAGGTAAAAAAGAACTTGCAATTAATGGCACGGTCTACTTGAAGCTTATGGATCATGTCGGGCTGATCCCGGTAGTTATCATTGCACCCGACGATCATTCTATTATTGATGAGGGAAGCGAAGAACGCCGACGCTTCATAGACAATACGATTTCACAGATTGATCATCAATATCTTGAAAATTTGGTATCGTATAACAAAGTGCTGCAACAACGGAACGCAGCCTTAAAACAGTTTGCATACCGTAAGACCTTTGATTCAACCCTGATTGACTCATTGAACATTCCACTTATTTCTTATGGAAAAATGATTTTTGAGAAACGCACTTATTTTCTTAAAGCCATGGTTCCGCTGATCATTAAATATTATAGTATCATTTCGGGGAGGAAAGAAACTGTTACTGCTGTGTATCATTCTATCTTTCAACGCAAAGATTTCCTCGAAGCCTTAACAGCTTCCTTAGAAAAAGATCTGCAATTAGAAAGAACTACTGAAGGTACCCACCGGGATGAATTCGATTTCAGTATGAATGATGTGCCGGTGAAGAAATTTGGGTCGCAGGGCCAAAAAAAATGCTTCCTGCTTGCTTTAAAGCTAGCGCAGCGAGAACTTATAGCAAATGAAAACAACGTAACACCTATCGTATTGTTAGATGACTTATTAGATAAACTTGATGAAAAGCGTGCCCTCCGGATATTAGAACTGGTATCCGCAGCAGATTTCGGTCAGGTGTTTATTACTGGTACGAAGACCTCTCTTATAAAAGATTTTATCGCCACTGCTGAAAATGATCTCCGATGCTATTCGATAAATGCAGGGATGGTCCTTAACAATGGCCGCATTCAAATTGCTGACACCTTTGAGAATTGAACGGCACAATCTCTAAAGTGCTTCATATTACATCTAAATTTGCAACCTTTTGTCAGGGATGGATAAAATTACACAGAACAGAACCAAGATCATTGCTACGATAGGGCCAGCCTCGCGTAACTATGAAACCATTGAAGCAATGATCAATGCCGGGCTTGATGTGATCAGAATGAATTTCTCTCATAGTACGCTAGAGGATCATCAAAGCACAGTAGATCACGTAAGACGATTCAACTCATCCAACAAATCAAATGTTTGCCTCCTGGGGGATTTGCAGGGGCCGAAGCTGCGAATTGGTATGGTGCTAAATAATCAGATTTTCTTAGAGACCGGAAGAAAAATATTTCTAACCTCAGAAGAAACGGTCAGCACTCCCGAAACTCTATATATTAAATATGATCATCTGGCAACTGATGTGAAAGCCGGGGAATGCATCTTGCTCGATGATGGTAAACTGACCCTCGAAATACTAAGTTCAGATAAAAAAAATACTCTTGAGGCAAAGATCATTCACGGTGGTGTGCTGAGTTCGAAAAAGGGCGTTAATTTTCCAAATAGCAAGCTTTCTATTCCTGCGCTCTCTGAAAAGGATATAACAGATCTTGATTTTGCTATTGAGAACAATGTTGAATGGATAGCGCTTTCATTTGTCCGCAATGCAGACGATATCGTTCAATTAAAGGGATTGATACAAAAGGCGCATTCGAAAGCCAAAGTGATAGCGAAAATCGAAAAACCTGAGGCGGTAGATAATATAGATGACATCATTGCAGCAACCGATGGGGTTATGGTTGCGCGCGGTGATTTAGGTGTGGAAATAGAATTGGAGAAAGTCCCGATTCTTCAAAAGCAAATTGTGAAAAGCTGTATACAGGGCGCCAAGCCAGTCATCATAGCAACACAGATGATGGAGAGCATGATTCAAAGTCCAACACCTACACGGGCCGAAACCAATGACGTGACAAATGCAGTACTCGATGGTGCTGATGCGGTGATGTTAAGTGCTGAAACCTCAGTGGGCGCCTACCCAATAGAGGTTGTGAAAATTATGGAAAGAATTATTCGCTATGCTGAAAAGCAGGAGACTATATACAACAAGCGTAAAGAGGTAAATCCCGCATCTAATACTTTTATCTCGGACGAGATATGTCATCAGGCTTGCTTAATCTGTGATGTTCTGAATGCAAAAGCAATCGTGAGCATGACTCATTCCGGATATACCGCATTCCAACTTGCAAGCTTCCGACCAAAAGCACCAGTTTTTATTTTTACAGATAACAAACAGCTTCTTTACACACTGAATCTATTATGGGGAGTTAAATGCTATTACTATAATAAGTTTGCAACTACTGATGAAACGATCCATGATGTAAACAATCTTTTACGAGAGATGGGCCAGGTGAAGCCAGGCGATTTGGTGATCAATACAGCAAGCATGCCGCTGCATACCCGCTCCAGAACAAATACTATCAGAGCAAGTAGAATTCATTGAGCTCGTCAGAGCAATCTCTGGTTTTAATTTTTCAGGTAAACCTTTTTTCAATGCGCTTGTTTACACTGGTTATGGTCATTAATATGTACATTAACAAAATATTATTTACACAAGATTTTGAAATCGAATGTCTAAAATAACTTTCAACAATAAATCAAATCCATTTTTTAAGGCGCTTAAAGAAAAGGTAGACAGCTATTTTGAAAATAGCAATCTGACCCGTGAAGGGAACAGGCAGCTTCTTTTAAAAAGCATCATTCAAGTCAGCTCTGCTCTGATATTATATGTTGTGCTGGTCTTTTTTACACCATCCACTATAATATCATTTTTTCTCTGTGTATTGTTCGGATTAAATCTGGGAGCGCTCGGCTTCAACATCATGCATGAAGGAGGTCATCAAACTTTCTCAAAGCACAAGTGGGTTAATAACCTTTCCGCATCTATCTTAAATGGCTTAGGTGGAAACAGCCATATATGGAAGCTGAAGCACAATATTGCCCATCATACATATACGAACATTGAAGGATTGGATTCAGATATTGAAATTGGACCGTTGATGAGGTTGAATGATGATCAGCCACGTTACTGGATTCACCGATTTCAGCACATTTACTGGGTTCTGCTTTACGGTGCCACCTATCTAATGTGGATCTTCTATGGGGATTTTGAAAAATACTTCACCGGAAGAATTTCAAAAGGAATGACAGGGCAGAAATTTAAATTGAAAGAACATTTTACTTTTTGGTTCTCGAAGATCACCTATGTAGCTCTCTTTTTAGTACTGCCTGTGCTGCTAATAGGAATTGTAAAGGTTGTGGTGGGATATGCAATTATTACATTCGTTACAGGATTATTTATTGCTATAGTATTCCAACTGGCGCACATTGTAAAGGATACCTCCTTCCCGAAGGCTGATATAAATTCAAACAAAATTGAGCAGGAGTGGGCAATTCACCAGGTTAATACAACCGCCAACTTCGGAACGAAGAGTAAAGTACTTTACTGGCTTCTTGGAGGATTAAATTTTCAGGTAGAGCATCACCTTTTTCCCAGGATAAGCCACATCCATTATCCGCAGATTAGCCTCTTGGTAAGGGAAACCTGCCAGCAATTCAACATACCATATATCGAGTATCCTACAATGCAAAAAGCACTTGCTGCTCACATTTTTCATCTGAAAAGATTAGGTCAGGCAAAATAATTAGAGCAGAGAGTAACATTCTTAACGTATCTTTCTCTTTCAAATTAAAAAACAAATCTCATGAGTGTAAATTCGAAACACATTGCAACTTTCCTCTTAGGTGCTGCAGCAGCGCTTGCTGCAAATAAATACATGAACATGACTCCGGAGGAAAAGGAAAAACTGGCGGCAACATTGAAGGAAAAAGCCCATCAATTTAAGGGAGAAGCTGAAGGGATGGCTGATAAAACTAAAGATTATTTCTCTGAGCTTAAAACAAAAGGCGGTGATGCTTTGAAAGAACATTTCCCCCAGGTAGATGATTTGCTGAAGGCCTTATTTGGAAGCAAATTGGACGCTCCATCATCCGCTTCCTCCGATCCAAATAAATCTAATCAGGAAGGATTATAATAAGATTAGGTAGCGAACCGACCTTAGTATAGATCTTAAAGCTGCTTAAGATTCATCATTTGTTGTCCTGATCAATCCTATGCCCGTAAAAAAGAAAATGGCTCCAAGAGCACCATATATGATCAGGTACTTTATATCCTGCTGACCTGAGGAATTTACAAACAGCACGGCTGCGTAAATTAATCCTGCAATCCCCAGTATGGTTAATATTGTTCCAAAGATGCGCTTCAAGTTCATGGTTATAGATTTATAGAGCGATTACAAAAAGATTATCATTGTAACGTTTAGTTTGCGGCCATTCAAAAGATGAAAAGCATGCCTGGTGTAGCATTCTGTGATCCAATCGATTGTTGCCGGCTATAAAATAATTGATGATTATTCTTCGGAATCGGCAAAAATTTACGAAGTCAAAAATAATATTTTAAGTCATCACCCCTGGCTTTCAAAGAAGGTGATTGCACTCCCTTTATACCCTACAGAAACTCTATGGCCATATTCCAAGGGTAGTATACGATGATGCCACCTTATCAATTGCTACTACAAACGCAGCGGTTCGCATATCTTTTATTTTGGGATTTTTTTTCCACGTGCTTCGCACCTGCTGATAGGCGCTAATCATGGTGTCTTCCAATCCGCTATTTACGAGGTCTTCCTCGCCAGCTCCGTGCACGAGTAATT
>JACCZV010000035.1 GCA_013695775.1 Chitinophagales bacterium
CTGAAGGATCGCCAATCATTCCTGTGGCTCCTCCTACAAGAGCAATTGGCCTGTGACCGGCTCGCTGAAAATGAGTAAGCAGCATGATCTGCACCAGGTTACCAATGTGCAATGAAGGCGCGGAGGGATCGAACCCGGCATACCCAACGCGCATACCAGTGCTCAGATGTTCTTCTGTGCCTTCAGTAAGATCGAAGAGTAGCCCCCGCCATTTTAATTCTTCAATAAAACTCATTGAACATTTTGACAAAAATAATGAAACAGAATTCGCATAAGGGTTTCAGATCCACACTGCTCACGACCTCTCATTTATATTATAAGCTTTAACTTTACAATACCTTTATTTAGAAGGCGTTTCATATCAGTATAACTAGATTCCTGATGAATAAAACTCTGACAATTTTTGCTGTACTCACCCTCGTTTCTTCAGCCGCTTTTTCTCAATTTTATAAATACAGCAACGAATTTCTGAGCATAGGCATTGGTGCACGTGCTCTTAGCATGTCAGGGGCACAGGTAGCATCGGTGAGTGATGTGACAGCGGGTTACTGGAATCCGGCAGGTCTGGCCTTGATTGATAAGAAATTAGAGATAGGCCTCATGCATTCTGAATATTTTGCAGGCATTGCTAAGTTCGACTATGCCGGTGTTGCTCTTCCGATGCAGAATAAAAACAGGATCCTTGCTTTTTCTGTGATTCGTTTTGGTGTTGATGATATTCCGAATACACTGTTCCTTATAGAGCCCGATGGCAGTATCAATTATGACAACATTTCTTCTTTTTCTGTAGCTGATTATGGAGGACTGATTTCCTATGCTCAAAAATTTTCGATCGAAGGACTAAGAGCAGGTGGAAATTTAAAGATCATTCATCGTACCGTTGGGGAATTTGCTTCTTCATGGGGAGTAGGAGTTGATTTAGGAGTTCAATATGAGAGAAAGAACTGGATGTTTGGTGCCATGGCAAAAGACATCACCACCACTTTCAATGCATGGTCTTTCAATTTTACAGAAGATCAACAGGCAATTTTTGCAGCTACGAACAATGTGATACCTGAGAACTCTACCGAGCTGACAGCACCAAAATTAATCCTGGGCGCAGCTTACAGATTTCAACTTGGCAAATCAGTAACGCTGCTTCCAGAGCTTGATATTGATATCACAACCGATGGCCAGAGGAATGTGCTGCTGAGTGCAGATCCGTTCAGCATTGATCCCCATTTTGGCATAGAGGCAGGTTATAAAAATATCATTTACCTGCGTGGTGGTGTGGGAAACATACAGCGCACTACCGATCTCGATAGTACTAAAAGCATGACTATGCAACCGAACTTAGGTGTCGGATTGAAAATAAAAAGCATCAGCATTGATTATGCGCTTACCAATTTAGGAAGTCTGTCATCCTCACTTTATTCAAATGTTTTTTCTGTGCGGATTGCTATAAATAATAAAATTGAATAGCATAGATGAGAGGACTATTACTTATAATACTTTGTGTCACCGTCTTTTTTACACCTGCCTATTCTCAGGTATATGGAAATGAATGGATCAACTATAGTCAGACATATTTCAAATTCCAAATTATCACTGATGGATTATACCGCCTTTCTTATGACCAGTTGCTTCTTTCGGGCATTCCGGTTTCTGCTATAAATGGAAGCAACTACCAGATATTCAATAAAGGGCATGAGATTCCAGTCTTTACTTCCACGAATTCTCCTTTCGGGACAAATGACTATCTGGAATTCTTCGCAGTGCATAACGATGGTGAGTGGGATTCAGTTTTATATGCTGAAAAGAGCTGGCAGGCCAATGATCATCTCAGCATGTTTAATGATACTTCAGCATATTATCTTACCTGGAGTGATCAGCCAAGCACCAATCACTTTTCAGAAGTTATCAATGATATAATAAATCATCCGGTAAAGGAACCTTATTGCTGGTACACCTCGGGGTATGTCTTTGGGCAGGCACGCAGCACGGATAATTTCAGCAGAGGACAGGAGGCACTTTTCGGTTATTCTTTTTTCGATTCAGATTTCAGCAATACGGAGGGTTATTCTGATATTTATTTTAATAAAAGCGCGAAGAACTACTCTGTTTACACACCATATCCATACAGCGGGGGTGGAGTGGCAAATTTGAAGACATGGGTGATTGGCTGGGGGCTAAACGATCATTTCTTAAATATTACTGTAAACGGAACAGAGATATTTGATACTGTTGATTATGGTTTTATCGTACGGCATCTTGACCTTGATTTTTCCTCTTATCCCGTATTGACTCATCCCGCCTCAACGGTTATCTATTCGACCGAAGCCTCAACCTCCGCCTCTGATCGGAACTCAGTTTCGTGGCTTGATTTAAAGTATCCGCGCGAATTTAATTTTGATAATTCAAGCCAGGTGCATTTTTCACTAGACGCCGCAGGCACTAATCAATATATTGAGATATATAATTTTTCTGAAAACGAAACTACCCCCGTTTTGTATGATTTCACAAATAAGATTCGCCTTGAAGCTGTCGTAGAAAATGATACTGAGAAATTCGTGTTGCCTCCCTCATCGCTCGAACGGAAATTAGTTCTTCTGGCCTATGATACACTCTCTGTGATAAAGAAAGTTGATGCCCTTCAGCCGGTGTTTTTTACTGATTTTTCAAATCCTTTAAACCAGGGCAATTTTATCATCATCTCGCATCCCTTCTTTTTTCAGGACAGCACCGGCTACAACTATGTGGAAGATTATAAAAGCTTTAAGAATGCCAATGGATTTAAATCAGTTGTAATTGACATCAATCAATTGTATGATCAGTTTGCATTCGGTATTGAAACACATCCTGCATCAATAAGGTTATTTACAGACTTCGTCATCGATAAGTGGCCTGCCGAGCAACGCCACATGCTCCTGATGGGTAAAGGAGCTGAATATGCTGTTATATGGGCAAATCCTGCTTACCGCTCTATATGTTATGTGCCTACCTTTGGCTATCCCGGCTCAGATGTGTTGCTCACGGCAGCGGGTGCTTCTCCGGTTCCCCGCATTCCAATAGGCCGATTGGCCGCTCTTTCACCCACCGATGTTGGAAATTACCTGAATAAAGCGCAGGCTTTTGTAAGCGCACAGAATGATCCATTCCAAACCATCTCGAACAAAGCCTGGATGAAAAACATAATGCATCTGGCGGGCGGAGCAAATGAATTTGATCAAAACACTTTTCAATTTTATCTGAATAAATACAGGATGATTATTGAGGATACGCTTTATGGCGGAAAGGTGCAGACATTTTTTAAAACCAGCACTGATCCTATTGAATATATTGTATCAAATTATCTTGATTCAGTTATTTCAAGCGGTGTTTCGCTGATCACCTTTTACGGCCATTCATCCTACAATTCGTTTGACTTTAATCTTGACCGGCCTGAAGAATATAATAATTATGGAAAGTATCCCCTTATATTAACAAATGGCTGCCTGATCGGAAATTTGTTTACTAATTATCCGGGAATGAGTGATCAATTCGTATTTGCTCAGGATCGCGGCGCAATTGCCTTCCTTGCCCCTTCACAGTTTTCCGTTTCAAGCTCACTCGATCTCTACAGCACTAACTTTTATAAAAACATTTCGGCAATACACTATGATGAGTCTATGGGAGTTTCCATTGCAGCAACCATACAGGACATAGTGATGCAATCGAATGCAACGATTGATAAAACCGTTGCAGAGCAGATGTTGCTGAATGGGGATCCTTCACTGAAGATGAATACCCATCCCAAGCCAGACTATGCTCTTGAGGCTCAGGAAGTAAGCTTTGATCCACCTTCAGTAACAGCGGGGCTCGACTCTTTTTTTCTGCAGGTGATCATCTACAATCTGGGTAAGGCAGTTGATGATTCTTTTTACATTGATGTGAAAAGAAACTTGCCGAATGGCACTGAGCAATTTCTATATCATCAAAGAATTAAAGCACCATATTTTAATGATACGGTGCGTCTGTCAATTAAAACAGAACCAACATTCACCTTCGGTTTAAATAATTTCAACATAAAAATTGATGCAGGTGACAGTACTTCCGCTTCAGGGGAAATTGATGAAATCTCTGAATTAAATAATGAATTAACTACTAATCTGCTTATTACATCAGATGATATTCTTCCTATTTTTCCATATGAATATTCTATCGTGAGTGAACAGGGAGTTGTTTTAAAGGCGTCCACCGTAAATGCCTTTGCGGATGCTAAGCAGTATGTGCTTCAGATAGATACCACAGAAGTTTTTAACAGTGCGCTTTTACAGGAGAAAAAAATACTTCAATCTGGAGGAGTAGTTAATTGGTCACCGGCTCTCACATTAAACGACAGTGTGGTCTATTACTGGCGAACAAGTGTGGATACCTTGTATGGAAACTCTTTTACGTGGCATACCTCTTCCTTTATTTACTTGCCTGGTTCTTCTCCCGGATGGAATCAATCTCATTATTTTCAATTTCAGTCAACCGTTGAGGCAAATAACAATATTGATCTGCCAGCAACGCGACTTTTTAGTTTTGTAGATGATGTAAAAACTATTGGTGTTTATAATGGCATTACAACCTTTATTGGGGGCCCTGTGCCGATGGATGCTTCTGGTTATTTTATTAA
>JACCZV010000263.1 GCA_013695775.1 Chitinophagales bacterium
GGAGGGTAACATGGAAAAGGGTCTATATCTAAAGCTTTTGGTGCAATGGTATCGTAAATGACTGCTGTGCCACTTAACGTCAAAGTATATCCATCCAGAGATCCGGCAAAGTTATTTACCATCAGCACATAAGTTTCACCAACAATCACATTCATCGGGGCACATTGATTGGGGCCTCCCTGTGGAACAGAGGTCAGTGTATATGGATTGGAGAGCCCTGTAGAACCTGGAATTGCAGAATAATTACACCTTGGCTCGGGGGCAGTACCATTTAAGATGCTGCTGCAATCTGAATTTGTCAGATCAAAGATCGCCCAATCATAATCGTCATTAATAGCATTGGGTGTAATTTGAAATTCAAATGAACCAGGGGCGGCTACCGTGAATATGTACCAGACAGAATTGTCTTCTCCGCCGTTTAAACAGCTTGTATTGAAACCGCCGATTAATTCATCAATAGTCCCTACACTGTCATAGGAGTTAAGCTCAAAATAAACATCCTGGCAAATAGGTATAGCAGTGATACAATCCTGCTGAGCAGCGAGATAGGTGGTGTTAAACAGACATACTAAAATAGATAATAGAAGATGCTGCTTCAGGTAATTTTTTAACACGAAATGTAAGCGTTTAATATGCTCATGCTGACAAGAACCAAAGTTAATAAAAAGAATTACTCCTTCTTATAAATCTTATCAATAGCCTTGGCAAGCTTATGATCCTTTTCCGTAACAATATTCCCCGCATCATGAGTTGATAAAAATAGTTCTACTTTATTATACTCATTTGTCCAGTATGGGTGATGATTCATCTTCTCAGCAATTAAGGCTACCCTGGTCATAAAACCGAACGCTTCGCTGAAGTCCTTAAATTCGAAGCTTCGTTGCAGCTTGTTTCTTTCTTCTTTCCACATATTGTTTAATATTTGATTGTGAAGGTGATGTAATTAATTAAGAATTATTATTCAAAGGTTAAGTTGTTACGGGATCTTAGCCTACCATATTCTAACAGAATCACCAACTGAATGATGGGAATATTTTTCAATTGAAGGACAAGATTTTCCTGCTGAACCAACGATAGCTCTCCTCTTATTAACAACAGATAATCCACCTGTTTAACCTCAGGTATCAGATATTCTCCATGGTGCTTGTTTGCAACTACATAAGTTATCTTTTTATCAAGATCATCTTCAAAACGAAAAAAACTAAACACCGATGTTTTGTTTTTCTTTTTATTAATTATCTCAACATCTTCACCACGCTGAAGGTTAAAGTGAAGTATTTTATTAAGATGCCAGCATAATTGATATTCTTTAACCTGTGTAGCTATCCCCAGCAGTACCCCTGAAAATTGAGAATCGGGTAATCCTATAATGTTCTTAGACAAATGACTTAGATTATAAACTGCCGGTATTTTCAAACCTACAATATTGGCATCAGGTAAACAAATTCCACATGCTAAAAATTAACGGCCTCCACAATGAGAAAGGAAAATAAAAAGCTAAAAGATTGCTTATAAAAGCGGGAATCCCTTACTTTGCCAAAATTTTAAATAACGTAAACCACAAATTATCTATGTCAGACATCGCAGCAAGAGTTAAAAAGATCATCATTGACAAGTTAGGCGTTGATGAGAGTGAGGTTACTCCAGAAGCAACCTTTACCAATGATCTTGGTGCGGATTCTCTCGACACGGTTGAGCTGATCATGGAATTCGAAAAAGAATTCAATATATCTATCCCTGACGAGCAGGCCGAAACCATTACTTCAGTAGGTCAGGCCATCGCTTACATAGAACAGTACGCTAAGTCTTAATTTAGGTCTTTCATGGAATTAAAAAGGGTAGTTGTCACCGGGCTTGGTGCGCTAACTCCATTAGGGAATACTGTTCCAGAGTTCTGGAGCAATCTTCAAAAAGGAGTGAGTGGAGGGGTACCCCTAACCTATTTTGATACCTCAAAATTTAAAACCAAAATCGCGTGCCAGCTAAAGAACTTTGATGTCTTTCAGTTTATTGAGAAGAAGGAGGCACGCAAACTCGATCCTTATTCCCAATATGCCCTTATCGCCTCAGATGAGGCTGTAAAGGACAGTGGTCTCGATCTTGAAAGCGTAGATAAGTCGAGAATCGGTGTTGTTTGGGCAACCGGCGTAGGTGGTATTGATTCATATGCAAAGGCTATGATTGAATATTGCAAAGGAGATGGAACCCCGCGTTTCAGCCCATTTCTTATCCCTCTCATTATTCCCGATCTGGCAGCGGGCCATTTGTCTATCAAATATGGATTCATGGGGCCGAATATGTCAATCGTGAATGCCTGCGCTTCTTCCACAAACTCTATTATTGACGCACTTACCTATCTGCGTTTAGGCAAGGCGGAGGTCATGCTTACGGGAGGGTCTGAGTTTCCTCTATGCATCCCTGCTGTTGGTGGCTTCTCTTCAATGAAAGCTTTAAGCGAGCGCAATGATTCACCTGAAACAGCCTCTCGCCCTTATGATAAAGACCGTGATGGTTTTGTTATTGGCGAAGGTGCCGGTGCCCTCGTTTTAGAAGAATATGAGTATGCAAAAGCACGGGGTGCAAAAATTTACTGCGAAGTTATCGGCGGCGGAATGTCAGGTGATGCTTATCACATCTCTGCACCACATCCAGAGGGCATTGGAGTAATGCAGGTGCTCCGTGAAGCCTTAAAGGATGCACACATTGAACCAGAGGAGGTAGATTACGTAAATACACATGGCACCTCTACACCTTTGGGAGATCTTGCTGAATTGAAGGCGATAAAAAATGTCTTTGGTGATCATGCCTACAAGTTGAGCATCAGCTCAACAAAATCAATGACAGGACACATGCTGGGTGCCGCTGGTGCTGCTGAGGCTATAGCATGTATAGCTGCCATGCAAAACAGCTTTATTCCTCCTACCATAAATCATTTCACGGATGATCCTGAAATTGATCCTGAATTAGATCTTACATTTAACACTTTTAAATCCCGCGAAGTAAATGTAGCAATAAGCAATACCTTCGGATTTGGCGGACATAACGCAACTATAATCATGAGAAAATTGGAAGCATAGGATAGTTCATTTACTTTTGCGCACTGCATAAATCCAATCATTAAACCACAGTACTACTACCAATCGCCTTTTGATTCGTCAACTATTTTCCAATCATGGCAGCTTTATTTCCCAGCTGAAGGCGCTTACGGGTGTACTGCCTGCTAATCTCCGCCTTTATCACCTCGCCTTTCGTCATAGTTCTAAGGCAGAGGAGGCTTACGATAGCAATGAACGTCTTGAATTTTTAGGAGATGCTGTACTTAGCGCTGTAATTGCCAACTACCTCTTTAAGAAGTTTCCTTATAAAAATGAGGGTTATCTTACTGACATTCGCTCAAAGATGGTTAGCCGCAGCCAGCTAACTACCATCGCGCATAAAATGGGAATTGATCAATTCTTATTGTATAGCACCTCTGACCCGCTTCTAAACAAAAAGTCTCTGGTAGGAAATGCACTTGAAGCCCTCGTTGGCGCAGTGTATGTCGACAAAGGCTTTCGCAAGGCTGAACGGTTTATTATAAAAAAAATAGTAAGGCCATTTCTCGATATTGCGGAGATAGAGATCAGTGAATTCAATTACAAAAGCAAGTTATTGGAATGGGCACAAAAGTCGGGGAGGAACCTGACGTTTGCGGTTAAGCAGCATATACGACAGCACTACAGGTCGTTATATAAAATTGTTGCCCTGATTGACGGTGAAGAATGCGGTGTTGGTGAAGACACAACTAAAAAAAATGCAGAAAAAATGGCTGCAAAAAGTGCCTTTGAAAGACTGCAAATACCAGTCGAAGAATATATTTAATTGATTTTAAAATTTCAAGTTTATCCTTTCCCGACCCCTTTTTTTATTAGGCCAGATCTAATGGCTCAAAAATATAAATCCGCCGATTGATCTTTTGCAAGAAATCGGCGGCAAAGTCCCCAAAATATAATAAGCTGGGTTAACTGGAAACTTTAATTACCATAAGGCAGTGTAAAAGTACATTGTTAACCAGCAGCAATACAAGAGTATAAATACCTGTTTTTCAAATCAGGTATTTATACTCTTTACACAACTGTTGCTGCAGCATATTTTTAACGGACTCATTTCCCCTTTAAATTACATTTTAACTCACATAAAATTCTTTCTATGGCCACCACAACTCATGACATTTTACTTGCGAATGCAGCAGTTAAAACTCTGAACTTCCAAAATTCTTACCCTGGTGCTTTAAAGGGGGGAAAAATTCCCAAGGAAGACATCCTTGACATCCTTCAACAACAGGGATGTGTGGAACTCCGTTATTATTTTGCTCTGGATAACACTACCAATACAAATGCGATCCACATAATATTGTGCGGAGTAAATGCAGAAGGAAATGACATACTACCTATAGTAGGAAGGGAAGCTAAGCTCAAAGATAATGCCTGGCCCTGTCCACCTCATTGCGGCTCGGCGAATGAATTGAACCACATCTGATTTTTATTATTAGTAAGTTACGGTTTGCAGTAACAAAAAAGCTATGAGGGGAAACTATTTTTATATCTAAAATTTATCTTCTTTACGAAATATCCTCCTCACTTCATGCTTTAGATCAATTCAATGAATTTTTCAAACATATACTTCTATTTTGTATATGGTTCTTTGCTTGCTGCATTGTTGCCATTGTTTACCGGGGTAACATTCTTCCATAGATTAAATAAAGTAACAACACCCTTTTTATTCTTCTTCTATTATGTGGTGCTCAATGAGTCCTTCAGTTTTGTACTATCACGATATTCAACAAATACTCTATGGTGGATGAATATCAATCAACTTTTGGAATTAATTTTCTTTGGATGGTTCTTTCTAACCTGGATTACTGAGAATGCAAAAATTTGGTTTACGGGCTTTCTTATTATATTCCTGCCATATTGGATTTATTCCACCTGTATCATAAATGATTTTTACACTCCTAATTCTTTTGCTCATGCAATAGAATGTCTTGTGATCGTTTTACTGGCTGGAATCGTGCTTATCAGGCTGTCGAAATCTACAGCAATTTCTCTATTTAGAAATCCTCAGTTTTGGCTGGCGTCAGGAGCAATGATATATTTCTCTTTCAGCGTTCTGATATATGCTATTTATCAGGTGATCGTAAACAATAATTATAAAGCCTCTCTCTTTGAACCAGTATGGATTTTGCATTCTTTTATGAATATTTTTTCTAACTTGCTCTATTCAATTGCTTTTTTGTGCCCGGTCAGGACATTCAAATCTCTGAAAGCGAAATAATTAGAATTTTTTTTATAGTACTTATATTTATTGCGCTACTCCTGAGCTTTTTATTTATCATCATAGTTACCTATTACAGAACGAACACACGCCGTCAGGCTGAATTGCTGAAGGCAATAGTTGAAACCCAGGAAAAAGAACGCGGGCGAATAGCTATGGACATGCATGATGAACTGGGACCATTATTATCCGCGGTAAAGCTTCATGTTGGTGCAATAAAAAACACTCCTCCATTAGATCTTACGGCTGTTGTCCTGGATACTCAGGATCTATTAGACGAGGCGATTGGGCAAATCAGGCAGATCATTCGGGACCTTGTGCCACGCAATATTCACCAGAAGGGACTGGCAGGGGCTATTTATGATATGCAACAATATTTTGAGACCTATTCTTCAGTTAAAATACATTTACATTTAGATGAATTAACGGAAAGGTTTTCTCTCCAGTCAGAAATCAATATATACAGGATTATTCAGGAAATAGTGAACAACGCTGTGAAACATGCGGAAACAAAGGAGATTATCATTGCATTTCATAAAAACGATCAGCATCTGAAAATTGAAATTTCTGATAAAGGAAAAGGATTTGACTTCACTAAAATATCCAACGGATCGGGATTAAAAAATATAGAGTCACGGATTAGACTCAACAAAGGATATTATGAGGTGAAAAGTGGGCAGGGCCAGGGAACAGCATATTTCATCGCATTTCAAAAAATAAATATAGTCTAAAAACCACCTGTGAAATGAATCAGCCACTTAGGGTGATTGTTGCAGACGACCATCATATTTTCAGGGTAGGCATGGTGGCTACCCTTCGTACTATAAAAAAAATTGAAACCATTCAGCAGGCTCAAAACGGCGCTGAGGCTTTAGACCTTGTTAGAAAAGATCAGATTGATGTGATCTTTATGGACATAAAAATGCCGGTAATGAATGGCATTGAAGCAACAAAAATTATTAGGAAGGAATACCCTTCAGTTAAAGTGATGGCTGTTTCTATGTATGATGACCAGGAGTTTATAATAGATATGTTTATTCATGGAGCTTGTGCCTATTTGTTGAAAAATACAGATCATGATGAAATAACGGAAGCCATCGAAACTGTGCTCAGGGGAGAACAATACTATTCCCGTGATGTATCTGAATCTCTATTTAAGCAGCTTCTTACAAAAAATAAAACGCCACAAAATGAGGACGGTACCTATCAAATCAGCGAACGGGAAAAAGAGGTATTGATACTTATTTGTAAAGAATTTTCTAACCGTGAGATGGCAGAACACCTTTTTATTTCACCACGAACCATTGAGGGACACCGGAATCGTTTACTACAAAAAACCAATTCAAAGAATACCGCCGGATTGGTGACCTATGCTATCAGGCATCATATCTGGGATGCCATTTAAGGATTGCGTAGTGGCTCTGAACTCCTCTTCAACCGGCATTCCAACACCCGCAGGCAACAGATCAAGAATTTCAGTTTCTGCAAACTCTGGCTTAAGCATGTTGAATGTTTGTCTGTGATGAATGCAGGTACCCCGAACAGAGACTACTTCCCTATGTTCTTTAGTAGCGTAGCCTTTATTCTGCTTCCAGTTATAATGCGGAAATTTTACATGCAGCTTAACCATGTAATCATCCCGATAGGTTTTTGCAAGTATGGAAGCCGCTGCAATAGAAGTATAGGTGGCATCGCCATCTATGATGCACTGGTGCGGAATGCGCCTGTACTTCTTAAACCTGTTGCCATCTACAATTATATGAAAGGGACGCTCGTGAAGCTGATCCAGAGCTTTATGCATCGCCAATATAGATGCTTTAAGAATATTGATCTTATCAATCATTTTCGGTGTTACCTGGGCAAATGCCCAGGCAATGGCTTTCTGCTGAATGATCGGACGGAGAAAATATCTCTCCTCTTCTGTAAGCTGCTTGGAGTCATTCAACAAGGGATGAAAGAAACCTTTAGGCAGAATCACTGCCGCTGCAAACACCGGACCCGCCAGGCAACCTCTACCCGCTTCATCGCATCCGGCCTCGGTAATTTCTTTATGAAAAAACCTGCGTAGCATCACAAATTAATTTCTTACGCTACTAAAATATCAGTTTATGATTAACAAAAGGATATTTGGTTAGAAAAAGATTTCAACACCTGTTACATCTTTTCAATCTAGCACATCGTCGGCCAAGCGAGAATTCAAATCAACCATACGTCAATAATTATATATGAAAAAAATTAATTTTTAAATTCTAAATATACTTAATCTACCGGAATTTTAAATTCAAATTTTCTTCCGTTATTATTTGTAAGCGAATATCCAATCATCCAGGGATTCATTACTCTCAGTATTTTATAGCTGGTACCATGGCTTTTGGCAAACTCTGGAAGATTGTGAATAGAAGAATCTACTGTAATGGTTTTATAGTCGTTGGAAGAGTAAAGGTCATCTGATTCAAGAAAAAATCCATACTTGGTGGGATTGTTTAAGATTTCTTTTATAGCAAGAATGCGGTAAATATACCGGCTGGTCTCTTTGTTTAAATAAAGATGAAAATAATTTTTTGTTCCCTGAATTCTGGAAACCTTATCAAGTCCGTCCATACCCATATTGAATGACGCCGCAGCCATGGTCCAGTTGCCAAATCTGTCTTTGCCCTCCTTCAAATATTTGCAGGCCGCCTCAGTTGCCATCTCATAATTCATTCGCTCATCTACCTCCTCATTAATCAGAAGGTCATATTTCTGAGCAGTGGGTTTCATGAATTGCCATAACCCTACCGCCCCGCTGCCTGACAATGCATTGTATTGTAATCCGCTTTCTGCAATACAGAGATATATAAAATCATGAGGAATCCCATTGCGTTCCAGAATAGGTTCAATAAACTTGATTTGCTTGCTGTATTGTTTCATAATGTAAAGAGTCTGAGAATGCCAGTAAGCATTAATCAGCAGTTCACGGTCAAGGCGTTCCCGCACATCTGTTTCATTTAATGGAACATCTTCACCCGCAAAGTCCATTTTCTCAGGTATCTTCAGGGCATAAATTTTATTGTCGAAAGGCGATCGAACTTCCTTATACCTATACTTCACGGATTCGGGCGAATGTTCTATCTTTTTAGAACCTATCGCGAAAAAAATACCAAAGCCAATAGCAATAACCACTGCTACCTGAGCTATTTTTCTAAGTAAATATTCGAGCATTGTTAAGTATGGATTGCAACAGGTTTTTGTTTATATAGAGGCACATTGGAGCAGGCCTCTCCGTACATCAGGCTTCGGACCAAAGGCCGAAGTTCGCGAGTGATTTTTACAAAGGCTGATATAGGTACCGGTCTGCTGCTACAACCTTTAATAATGACACGCTGATCTTTATACTGCATAATATCTAAAGAGGATAATATTTCAAAGAAAATCCTATCATCCAGCTCATCCGGCTCGCAAAAATAAAACCGCTTCGCTATCGGCTCCAGATACACACTTATAAGCATATATGCCCACATTGGAATAATTGCATCAGCAGAGCAAAAGATTGCTACATTCTTCGATCGGTATTGCTCCCAGTTAGTAGTCTTTAATGATTCACGAAAATCTTTTTCTTTAAGTATTAAACCCATGAATAAATATTCCTTTAGATCGAATGAGGCTTTCACTTCAGATGAAACAAAAAAATCCTCCAGATCTATCGTCATTAAGCCACTGTCGGCAACCTTGTTAATTAACTTTTCTGATGAATTCATGTTTGTGATTTATTTACCCAAGACCTAAACAACAAAAGGATGCATGATGGTTCATCAATTGGACTCCTCCTGAATCAATGTTGGAGCACATCAGAAAAACAGATAGCGGTCGTCCTGAATTTTCACAGACTTTTTTAATGCCTCGGTTAGCCCGTACTGAACACGAGGCTGTAATGATCCTAGCAATTGTTGTTTAAAGGAATTATAATCAGCAATAGGTGTCGGTGGACTCAGTTCCTTTACGGAAAGGATAAAGACACCCTGCTCGCCAGGAATCGGTTTGGATATAGTATTCTCTTTCATTGAGAAGACCTGACCAATCACTTTAGGTTCATAGCCGATGTTTTCAGCGTAGGCATTCGCAAACATGACATTTTCTGTATTTTTAACAGGCTGGTTCCCGCTTGCTGCAATGGATTCCAGCGTTGCATTTAGTGAAGCTGCGGCTGAGAGCTTAGTAATGATCTGCTGTGCTTTCTTTTCTTTTTTCACGGCAGCTTCAAGTTGGGGCCTTGCATCATCAATACTCATTGATCCCTCTGTTTTAATTCCTGTAAGCACAGCAACCACATAATTATCCTGCAAGGAAAATACCGGGGATACCTCGTTTAATTTTACCTGGTAGGCCCATTTAACCACATCTCTGGCTGAAGTTAGCCCCGGAAGTTGAAAGGCATTTTTCTGAACGTCCGGAGCAGTCTGCTTATTGATTTTATTGCCGGAGGTTGACTTATTGAATTCGTCACGGGTTCTATTGACACTGGCAAATTGTGTTGCCTGGTCAAATATAATTTTATCAGTCTCCGAACTTGCTTCTAAAGGCCGGGAAATGAAACTAACCTGCACCGTAGGCTGAATATTTTTAGACTCCATTATTTGAACCAGGTGATATCCAAATTCACTTTTAACAATCTTAGACTCCGTTGGCCGGCCTTCGAAAAACAAGTAGTTATTGAAACTTTTCACCGTTTTGCCCTGGGTCATAAAGCCAAGGTCTCCCCCCTGTTGTCCCGATCCCTTATCATCAGAATATTGCATTGCAAGGGAATCAAAAGATGTTCCTCCAACAAACGCCGTATATATACTGTCTATCCGTTTTCTTGCAGCAATGGTATCACTACCGGGCTCTACACGAATTAATATATGACGGGCCCTAACCGAATCAGGTGCATCCCTCCTGTCCATCAGTTTGGCAATACGGTAGCTTCCATTTTCAAAATAAGGC
>JACCZV010000054.1 GCA_013695775.1 Chitinophagales bacterium
CACCAATATGCATCGGCTGGACAGGAAGTGTTTCTACCGTAAAACATTTTCGATTGCTGCTTTCAGTTTTTAGAAAATTGAAATATAAATACGCCAACAAGATATGTTTCAGGTTAATATGTGATAAGAAAACATTGATTGAGGAGGAATGGATTGAAAAGGTAAGCTGGAATGCCAATGATGAGGTGCAACAACTGAATCAACTGGATATTGGTGTGATGCCACTGCCCCCGGATGAATGGTCAAAAGGTAAATGTGGGTTTAAGGCCATTCAATACATGTCACTTGAAATTCCGGTAGTACTATCAGCGGTTGGAGTAAATACTGAAATAGTACGACATGGAATAAATGGTTTCCTCGCCTCGAGTCAGCAGGATTGGTTTAAATTTCTTTCAATGCTCATTGATTCCAAGGAATTGCGAATAAAGATTGGAGAAGCAGCACGAAAAACAATTGTAGCGAAATATTCTCTTCAATCTCAACTGCCAGTTTTAATTTCAAATCTGCGAGCCCTTACATCATGATGTGTCTCCAGGATTGAGGGATGATGATGAGGGTATGGTCATATTTAAGGTTTATTCTTCAGCCAATATTTTTCTACGGGTCATTATATCAATATTTCTTTTCCTTAACAATTCTTTTTCAGCCTCACGATTCTTTCGCTTAAGAGTAGTTTCGTAATTCAGAATGATTAGGCCAGCGAGGAAAAACGGAATGCATGGAATCTTATAACGCACCAATGCCCCGAAGTTGTAAGATGAAAATCCGACAGCAAAGGCGAAGACGAGGGAGAAGAAAAGGCAAAAAAATAAAGCAGGATTTGTGAAAATAGAGGCAATCGTTCTTCCGATGCCATTACGTATGAGGATGTATAAAGTAAATGCAAATATGAGAGCACTTTCCAGGGCGGCTGCCACCATCACTATGTTATTTGCTTCCCATAAATACGGTCTGAATAGCGTAACGTTAATCGCCGCTGGGATCTTACTAATTAATCCGGTCCACTTGCCGTTAAATTCACCAAAGCTGTAGCCCGAGGCATTGGCATTCTCCGCCAGATATGCATGCCATTGGTGAAAATTCTTAACGGTCTCCATCACGGTTTGCAAAGAATATTTTGAATATTCCTCCCCCAGTCTTACCACCAATAAATACCCGGAAATCAGCGAAAAAGCAAATATAACAGGTCCCACCACCACTCTTAAAAACTGGTTGGTGATGCGGCTTCGGTAAGTAAAAAATATCCAGAAGAGCAGGGCTGGCAGAAAGCTTATGACGATATAGGGTTTTATCTGAATGGCAAGAAAGCTCGTAAGCAGCAACGTAATGAAGTTTCTGACGATTTTTCTTTTCTTAAAAAAAATCAGGTATGCACTATAGGTCATCCATCCCAGACAACCGAAGGTTATAGAGTCTTTCAGAATGCCTGAACCCCAAAAAAATACTGAAGGCACAAACAATATAGCCAATGCAAATTGTTTGTACATCCCCGGATACATGTCAGTAAAGGTTCTGTACAATGCCCAGGCACCTGTAAAGCTAAGTGCGGCTGTTAATATTGTCATTACAGGGTACGAATGAAAAGACACCACGCTTAGTAGGCCATATACTTTATCCGCAGTCCAACCTGAGGGATCGTTAAAATACACGAGCCACCTGGTGCTTTCATAGGTTGACAGGGTGATTGTATTTGCTGGAAGAAAAAGGAGTTTAATAAAAAGGCCAAAGGATTCCTGGATGGCATTATTAAAGGTTTGAGCGTCGTAATAATAATAAAATGTATCACCTACATTATAGTAATAGATGTAGACAGCTCCCATTGCGAGTCCGCCCATCATTTTTACTGCAAGAGCGGAAAGAAAATAATTTCCAGAGGGAGTATTTCTATATGCAATGTTTCGATAGAAAAATGCCAAAAGGATTATAACCATCAGGTATACAGGAAATAGAATAAGATCCTGTGCATAAAGCACCTGTATTCCATCACTCTTAAGCATAGCAACTAAAATTAGAAAAAGGAAAGCAGATGATAAATCGATATAGTATTCTAAACAAATCGTGAAGAGAAAATGCTTGCAGTAAAAAGTAAAGCATTATAATATAGTAAAGACTATAATTTAAATATAGTGCATGTCACACTCGCATCAATCTCTCAGCGGCCCTTTCAAGGGTTTCATCTGATTTTGCAAAACAAAACCTAAGCATCTTGCGGTCAACTGCATGATGATAGAAAGCTGAGGTGGGAATGGAAGCTACTCCTATTTCCTTAGTAAGCCTTATGGCGAAGTCTGAATCTTTCTCATTGCTGACACCTTTATAACTCAGCATCTGAAAGTAACTTCCGGATGCAGGTTTGGCTTTGAACTTAGAGCCTGTGATAAGCTTTAGAAACTGATTTCGCTTTTCCTCATAAAAATCACGAAGGTTTAGATAATGAGAGGATTCCTTCATCATGTCAGCAAATGCATATTGAAATGGTGTGTTTGCTGAAAACACAATGAACTGATGTGCTTTGCGAAGCTCACGCATCAGTTCTTCGGGCGCCAGGCAATAGCCCATCTTCCAGCCGGTATTGTGATAAGTTTTTCCAAAAGAAAAAACCACAAAGCTTCTTTCCGCAAGCTTAGGATAACGCATCACGCTTTGATGATCCGCTCCGTCAAATATGATGTGCTCATAAACTTCATCGCTTAAGATAATTATGTCTGTATTCTGCGTCAGCTTTTGTAGCTGCTTCATGTCCTGAGCCGTCATAACCATACCGGTTGGATTATGGGGCGTGTTGATGATGATCATCTTCGT
>JACCZV010000267.1 GCA_013695775.1 Chitinophagales bacterium
GCATGGCACTATTCAACTTAGGATTGCGTGGAAAGCACAATGTATACAACTCAATGGCAGCGGGCATTGTAGCCAGTAGTTTGGATATCCGGAAGGAGATTATAAGAGAGTCACTCTCTGATTTTAAATCGCTTGAACACCGGCTTGAATGGGTAGCAGATGTGCACGGCATAGAGTTCATCAATGATTCAAAAGCTACCACTGTAAATGCTGCGTGGTATGCGATGGAGAGCCTCACCAAGCCAATAATATGGATAGCAGGTGGGGTAGATAAGGGAAATGATTATTCATTGCTCGTGCCGCTGGTGCTATCGAAGGTGAAGGCCATCGTGTGCATGGGAATTGACAACAGAAAGATTCATGAAGCATTTGGAAGATCTGTAGATATGATCGTAAATACTCAAAGCATGAATGACGCGGTGAAGTCGGCATACAGGCTTGCAACCAATGGGGAGTGTGTGCTGCTTTCCCCGGCCTGCGCAAGCTTTGATCTTTTTGAAGACTTTGAAGACAGAGGAAGGCAGTTTAAAGAGATGGTGAAATCATTGTAAAAAGTTTACGGAGAGATCAGTTCTCTAAGTGGTATAAAAAAATTTTAATAGAAATTTTAATTCAATGGATTACGCTTCAATTCAGGTTGAACATATTTTCAGAAAAACAAAAGGTGATAAATACATCTGGTTGGTCGTCATCTTCCTTTCAATAATATCAATGCTCGCCGTCTACAGCTCTACCGGCTCACTGGCTTTTAAATACCAGGGAGGAAATATGGAGTATTATTTCATGAAGCAGGTGATGATGATTTTGTTCGGCCTCTTGCTGATGTATCTTGCTCATAAGATAAATTACACATATTATTTAAGGATATCGCAATTGCTTTTGTATCTGTCTATTCCTCTTCTCGCCTTTACCTTATTTTCCGGAGTTGAGATCAATGATGCACGAAGGTGGCTCACCATCCCGGTAGTAAATGTTTCTTTTCAAACCTCTGACCTGGCGAAGCTGGCGCTGATAATGTATCTCGCCAGGGTGCTTGCTAAGAACCAGGGAAACATAAAAGATTTTAAGCAAGGGTTTCTTCCTGTGATGCTTCCGCCTATGCTGGTTTGCGGATTGATTGCTCCTTCAAACCTATCCACGGCCTCTATTCTTTTTGCGACATGCCTGCTGCTTATGTTTATCGGAAGGGTGAACATGAAGTACATTGCTATAATGGCCGGAGCCGGAATTCTTTTGCTTGGTCTGATCATCGTTGTTGCAATGAATACTTCTTTTCATGCCCGTGTTGATACATGGGGCAGCCGTATGCAAGATTTTTTCGGGCATGGACAGGAGGCATATCAGGTGCAGCAATCAAAAATTGCCATAGCGAATGGAGGATTTTTTGGCGTGGGCCCTGGAAACAGCTCTCAGCGAAATTTCTTGCCCTCCCCATATTCTGATTTCATATATGCGATCATCATTGAAGAATATGGTTTTATCGGCGCCTTATTGTTAATTGTCTTGTATCTCTTCTTTCTGCTGCGATGCATCAAGCTTTTTACAAAAAGCCCCGGAGCGTTCGGAGCTTTTCTTGCCGTTGGCCTGAGCTTTAGCATGGTTGTGCAGGCATTGATCAATATGGCGGTGGTGGTTCATTTGCTTCCTACAACTGGGGTAACATTGCCAATGGTGAGTATGGGTGGAACCTCACTTTGGTTTACGAGTCTTGCTATTGGAATAATTCTAAGCGTGAGCCGGAATGTTGAACAAGAAGTTGAACAAAATGAGGGAAGAAAAACTTAAGGCAATCATTAGTGGTGGCGGTACTGGCGGGCATATTTTTCCTGCCATTGCTATCGGGAATGCGCTTAAAAATATTCATCCTTCTATGGAAATACTATTTATCGGAGCAACAGGACGCATGGAGATGGAGACAGTACCAAAATATGGATTCAAAATACTTGGATTGCCTGTCGCTGGATTGCAGCGTGGATCTTTGCTTAAAAATTTGATGTTGCCGGTGAAAGTTCTTTTGAGCCTTGCCGGCGCGCGATCAATTATACAGGAATTTAAACCTCATGTGGTAGTGGGAGTAGGAGGTTATGCGAGTGGCCCTGTTTTATTTGTCGCGTCGATGATGCGAAAGCCTACGCTGATTCAGGAACAAAATTCACACGCGGGCATCACCAATAAAATACTAGGCAAGCGGGTGGATAAAATTTGCGTGGCATATGATCACATGGATAAATTTTTTCCTGCGGAAAAAATCATGATCACCGGCAACCCGGTGCGTAAAGACATTCGCTATCTGGAGGGTAAGAAAGAAGAAGCAATAAAATATTTCAAATTAAATCCTGGGTTGAGAACATTGCTCGTGGTAGGAGGCAGCCTCGGCTCAAGAGTTATCAATGAGAGCATTCGAATTCAATTGGAGCCTATCAGGCAAGAAAGAATACAAGTAATATGGCAGACGGGTAAAAATTATTTTTCTGAATATGATGCAGCGCTAAAAGGGTTCGATGAAAAAATAAAAATTATGTCATTCATCGATCGCATGGATCTTGCCTATGCCGTCGCTGACGTGGTGATCTCAAGGGCAGGGGCTTTGTCTATTTCAGAACTGTGCCTCGCTAGTAAGGCATCTGTTCTGGTGCCATCTCCAAATGTTGCAGAGGATCACCAGACTAAAAATGCAATGGCACTTGTAAATAAGGAGGCCGCACTTTATGTAAATGATGGAGATGCATTAAAAGATTTGGTTACTACTGCTTTGCAATTGATAAAAAACGAACCGCTGCAGCAAAGATTACGATTGAATATCAGCAAGCTTGCGAAGCCCCATGCAGATGATGCCATTGCAGAAGAGGTGATGAAATTAGTTCATGAAGGTGTGTCAAAACCACACCGTCAGATACAATCCGCTTTTTAAGTGAATGAATGAATCTTAAAGAAATCCAAAGCATATACTTCATTGGCATTGGTGGCATAGGCATGAGTGCCCTGGCAAAATATTTTCATTTGAATGGAAAAATTGTTTCAGGGTACGACAAGTTTCCATCCCCACTAACAACTGAAATGATGAGTGCAGGCATTGCAATTCATTTCGAAGAAGACATTGCCACGATACCTAAAGATGCTGATCTGGTGGTATATACTCCTGCTGTTCCATCCGATCATCAGGAGCTGCTCTATTATCAGAACCATAACTATAAAGTGATTAAACGTGCTGACCTGCTTGAAGCCGTTACAAAAAATGCCTTCACCATTGCCGTAGCCGGAACGCATGGCAAAACTACCACGGCATGTATGGTTGCGCATATCCTCAAATACTCCGGGTTCGACTGTACGGCATTTTTGGGCGGGATTGCGGCTAATTATGATTCTAATTTTTTGTCTGGAAAAAATGATGTTGTGGTGGTGGAAGCGGATGAGTTCGATCGTTCTTTTTTGAAGTTACATCCGGATATTGAAGTCATCACCTCAAGCGATGCGGATCATCTTGATATCTATGGCACAACTCAGGATGTTGAAAAATCATTTGCTGATTTCGCGGGAAAATTAAAAACGGATGGTAAGCTCATTACAAAAGAAAATCTCTCCTTTCTGAAATACGTACCCCAAACAAGGAATATTTGTTATTATGATATAGAGGATGTGCGATCAGATTTTTATTCTGCCGATCTGCAACTGATTGATGGTACGTATCAGTTTACCTTTCATGCTCCAAAAGATATAATTGAAAACATTCACCTTTCCATTGCAGGAAGGCATAATGTCGAAAATGCTGTTGCAGCAGCAGCAGTTGCTTATACACTTTCTATTCCCAAAGAAAAGATTAGTAAAGCACTCAGCACTTTCAAAGGAGTTAAGCGGAGGTTTGAGTTCATTGTAAAAAATGAAAGCGTTGTCTACATTGATGACTACGCTCATCATCCTGTGGAGATCAATGCCTTTCTTAGCTCAGTGCGTGAAATTTTTCCAGATAGGAAAATTACGTGTGTGTTTCAACCTCATCTCTTTAGTCGTACCCGGGATTTTGCGAATGAATTCGGCAAGGCATTGTCTACTTGCGATGACCTCATACTTCTGCCGATCTATCCGGCAAGAGAAGCGCCTATAGATGGTATAAGCTCTAATATGTTGCTTGGTAAGATTTCTATACCTAGAAAAATAGTATGTGAAAAAAACCAATTAATTGGTGAGCTGGCTAAAAGAGCTCCTAAACTGGTAGTAACCATGGGGGCTGGTGACATTGATCAATTAGTGCAGCCTACAAAATTTTTTTTAACCCGACAGCATTGAAAAATGATGAAAAATTTTAGGAATAGAATCAAACAGGTCCTAATCACAATTTTCTGGGCAGGTTGTATAATCGGCATTGCTCTGTTGCTCGGTGCATCCATCACCAATCATCAAAATCTATTCTTTAAATCAATAAAGGTAAATATCGATGAGAGCAGCGGAATGCTCTTTTTGTCGAGATATGATGTGATTGATTTTTTGAGAGAGGATCAGATAAACATAGATCAATCGAAGCCCCTTCATTGGGTAAATTATGGAAAGTTAGAACAGGCAATAGAAAACAACCCATATGTTGAAAATGCAGAGTTATTTGTAGATGCTGACGGAAACATTCAAATAAATATAAAGCAGCGCACACCCATATTACGGGTTATTAACAATAGGGGTGTGAGTTATTACCTTGATGAACACGCAAGGAAGATGCCTCTCTCTAGTAAATTTACAACACGTGTTCCGGTGGCGACTGGAAAAATTTATGCTGGTTCAGAAAATGAAAACACATATGATTCGGTGATAATAAAAAATCTATTTGTGGTTGCCAGCTTCATCAACAGCGATCCATTCCTGACATCGCTTACGGAGCAAATCGTCGTTAATACAGAGGGGGAGTTTGAGATTATACCTCGCATTGGCAATCATAAAATCCTCATTGGAGATACAAGCAATCTTGATGGGAAATTTGAAAAGCTTCAGGGTTTTTATAAAGAAATAACAACCCACGGCGGATGGAATGACTATAGCCTAATCAATTTGAAATACGAAAATGAAGTGTATTGCAAAAAGAGAACCTCCGCAGCAAATATGCATGGCACAGCAAGAGCTAAGTCAAACAATGTAAACAAGGCAGCGAGTCAGCAAAAATTTTCAACCAATAACCCAAATTAAATAATGATGAACTCAGAATTTATTGTTGGACTCGATATCGGCACTACAAAAATCTGCGTAATCGTTGCGCGTAGAAATGAACATGGAAAAATTGAGGTGGTTGGTATAGGTAAATCTGAATCCCTTGGTGTTTCACGAGGTGTAGTAGCCAATATTGATAAAACTGTGGATGCTATAAGTAAAGCAGTGCGGGATGCAGAGGATAATTCAGGTGTAGAGATCAGGAATGTATATGTGGGAATAGCAGGCCAGCACATTAAAAGCCTGCAACACCGTGGAATACTTGTACGTGACAATATGGACACGGAGATTAGCAAGGAAGACATTCGCCGGCTGGCCGATGACATGAAACGCTTAGTGGTAAATCCCGGCGACCGCATCATTCATGTGCTTCCCCAGGAATATATTGTAGATAATGAAGCGGGCATAAAGGATCCTGTGGGTATGGCTGGCATCCGCCTGGAGGCAAACTTTCACATTATCACAGGACAGATCAGCGCCGCGCAAAACATCCGTAAATGTGTTGACAAAGCGGGGCTTAATATGGTAGATATGATTCTTGAACCGCTCGCATCTTCGTCTGCCGTGCTCAGTGTAGAAGAGAAAGAGGCGGGTGTTGCACTCGTAGATGTAGGCGGTGGCACCACTGACATCGCAATATTTCAGGATGGCATTATCCGGCATACGTATGTGATACCTTTTGGAGGAAATGTGATCACAGATGACATAAAAGAGGGATGCATGGTAATGCGTAATCAGGCAGAAATTCTCAAGCTGCGCTTCGGTAGTGCCATAGCTGACGGATCAATGGATAATCAGATCGTCTCCATTCCCGGCCTGAGGGGTCGTGATGCAAAAGAAATCTCAGTACGCAATCTTTCAAACATCATCAATGCAAGGATGGAAGAGATTCTTGAGCATGTTGATTCAGAGATAAATATTTCAGGATACAAAAGCAAATTAATAGCAGGTGTAGTAATTACGGGCGGCGGAGCCCAGCTTAAGAACCTTGTGCAACTGACGGAATATATCACAGGCCTTGATGCCCGCATTGGATTGCCCATAGAACATCTTGCTCCGGTAAAGCTTGATACGGTGAAGCATCCAATGTACTCTACAGGTGTGGGGCTGATATTAAAAGGATTTGAAGATTACGATTACAAGCATGAGAAGCAAGTGCTGGAACTAAGCCAGCCTGCAGGAGAGGAAACAATAGAGGAAAAGAAGGACCGCAAAAAATTCTTTGGATCTTTTTTCGAAAATGCAAAGAATTTTTTCAGCGAAGGAGTGGATGAGCAGCTATGATTGCATAGTGACAGGTAAAACCTAAGGGAGTTCCAAAGTTATTGTAGTGAACAATTAACGGAAAAAAAAATTAATAACAAAAATCTAAATTCGAAAAATATGTCAATTCAATTCGATCTGCCACAGGAGCAATCATCAATAATAAAGGTGATTGGCGTAGGTGGGGGCGGCGGAAACGCCGTAAACCATATGTTTCGACAGGGCATAGTAGGAGTGAACTTCGTGGTTGCAAATACTGATAAGCAGGCATTGGAGATGAGCCCGGTACCGA
>JACCZV010000277.1 GCA_013695775.1 Chitinophagales bacterium
GATCTACACATACGGAAAACGCATGATCAGCCTTTGTCTCACCACCTGTTCCATCACCACCTATATAGGTGCCCCATTTCAAGCTGCCATCCTCAGCAAATTGCGCCAGGTAAGCGTCGGTTGTACCAGTTTCAAAAAGTTTATCGCAAAGTAAGGTTGGGTTACCCGCTATGATATTATGGGGTGAGCCCGTATTCCCGGCTATGTAGAGATAGCCATTGTAACTATAGGCAATCTCATCTGGTTCGTCATTTTTAGCACCCCCGTAATAAATTCCATAAATAATAGTAGGATCTATTATAACATTTTTATTATCTGACTTAAAATGTTGCAAATAAGAGACAACATTCCCTTTTAAAGTAAAGGATAATGCTGACGGTTGAAGGGTATTTTCAACAAACGTAATTGGAGAAGATTCTTTGACAAACCCTATCGTCTTTCCTAAAAACAATTCCCCCCTTTCATCAATATAGATTTGATCCATACCATTGTAAGCAAGTGAAATATCATTTATATTGCCATTTGGATGAATGATCCATTGATACTCCGGCAAAAATCTGCCGGAATCAATTTCTTTGAAGAGGAATACAAGATCAATTCCCTTATATATATTTTCATAAACAATCTTATTGAATACATTAACATGGGTTACTGAAGGCTTTACATTATAATAATTAAAATGGTAATCCGCAGTATCCTGCTTTATTATTCTCATTCCCTTATATGGCTTAACAAAATTTACATCAACACCATTTACTGTGTATTGAGTTAAAGCATCGTAATCTGGTTCTTGAAAATCTGGTTCTTGAAACTGCCCTGCTTCAGGCTGGTTTGAATTAGTAGATTCAACAGATGTCAACTGATAACTAAATCCATCCTTCTTTAGTGTTAATGTAAAACCAGGACTTTGATACACAAACAAAATATCTGGTCGTGGTTGGTAAACCTCGTTAACAATTTGGCCTCTGTTTTCGATGTACCCGGGAATTACTTTTGCCGGAGATGATTTATCCACTGCTAATAAAGCAGAAGAAAACATAATGAAAAGGAGGACCAGGGGTATAACAGATAGCGTTTTACCATCTTTTTTTGGCACATATGTTATAAATTTATTATACAAACCTGGGGGGTATTCTTTAGCTTTCATAAATATGAATTATAGGTTAAGTGGAGAATGTGAAGGTATTGAAATAATCAATTACGCATACGCAAAAAATATTTTGTTTATACCGAACAACCTTTATGCCATGATATACGAGCTATTGAGGCAAATAATTTATACTCTTCAATCCTTCAGAGAGTTGTTGCATCCCACTTAAACTGAAATTTCATTATCATTTTAATGTCATCATAATGTCAGCAACGATTCATTGCACCTCAAAACCAATAATATTGTTGTTTTGATGAGCTTGGCAATCCGATTCTGCATACTCTGTTTAACTGAAGGCGTTTTTATACGCTGGTAATTTTAGATTGTTTCAGATAGCCTTACTGTTCGAAATGAATAGGGGTTGCAACTAAAAAATCAACGCTGCCATAACAATGCTGCCATAACTTCGAAGTTATGTAAAACTTTTAATGTGGAAAATCGATCAATAAAATTTTCAAACATTTTATCTTAGAATCCTGCAATAAAAATCTTAGCGATTTTTATATATATAATAAATCACTATATAATTTATTCTTAGTTGAATATTGGTAGTATAAAGGCATCTAACTTGTTATAAAATTACTGAAGATCCAATGCTACTATTAATAAGCCCATTCACCGGCTGACAAATCAGGCTGCCATCGCACTTTAATATGTCCTCGTAGATGCCATTATATGCCTGGCAAAATAGGCGGGAACTTAGTAATAACTTCGGCCAGTGAATTGAAGCACCTACTAAAAATTTGATTACTTCTAATATATAGATCATCAAAACCTAACAACCTTATGTACCGTAGAAAAATAAGTAAAGTAGCCATTCTTGGATCTGGCATCATGGGTAGCCGCATAGCCTGCCACTTTGCGAATATTGGTGTAAGTGTATTGCTGCTTGACATTGCTTCAGATGAGGTATCAGCAGATGAGGTAACTAAGGAGCTTTCAATAACCCACCCTACGGTAAAAAATCGTATTGTAAACAGCGCTTTAAAATCCACGCTGAATTCCACTCCCTCCCCAATATATAAAAAGTCCTTTGCGAAGCATATTACTACCGGCAACTTTTCCGACAACATGAAAGATATATCTGGCTGTGACTGGATAATTGAAGCCGTGGTTGAAAATCCTGACATTAAAAAATCATTATATGAGCAGGTAGAAAAATACCGTACACCGGGAACATTGATCTCATCAAATACCTCCAGCATACCCATCTACCTGTTGGCACAGGGGCGCAGCTCTGACTTTCAGAAAAACTTTTGTGGCACACATTTTTTTAATCCGCCGCGTTACCTGCGCCTGCTTGAAATTATTCCGACTGTTTATACAGAAAATGAAGTCACAGAATTCTTGATGAATTATGGCGATCTCTATTTAGGAAAATCCACAGTGCTTTGCAAAGACACTCCGGCATTTATTGCAAACCGCATTGGTGTATATGCAATCATGCACATCTTTCATCTCGTGGAAAAATTAGATATGACAGTAACCGAGATCGATGCACTCACAGGCCCGGCAATCGGCAGGCCGAAATCGGCTACCTTCCGAACAAGTGATGTTGTTGGTTTGGATACACTCGTTAAAGTTGCACAGTATGTTCATACCGCCTGTCCTGATGATGAATCTAAAGAGGTCTTTGAAATTCCTGAATGGCTCAGCCGCATGGTACACAACAACTGGCTTGGCGATAAATCTGGTCAGGGCTTTTTCAAAAAAGAAAAACGTGATGGCAAATCTGTATACCCCTCTCTCAACATTAAAACAATGGAGTATGATCTGCTTCCAAAAACAAAATTTCCTACAATTGATCAATTGAAGCAAACCGATGACCTGAAGGAAAAAATGAGAATTGCTATGGTTGGAAAAGATAAAGCTGGCGAATTCTACCGTGATTTTTTCTATGGGTTGCTAAAATATGCCTCAAACAGAATTCCTGAGATCGCCGAAGACCTCTATAGGGTTGATGAAGCGATGAGTGCAGGATTTGGATGGGAACTTGGCCCATTCGCAACCTGGGATGCTTTGGGGGTGGAAGCTGTTGTAACCAAAATGCAATCGGCTGGCAACACCCCCGCATCATGGGTTCTTGACATGCTGGCCGAGGGAAACAAATCTTTTTATGTTGTGGAGAATGGCAGAAAGAAATATTATGACCTCGGCACCAGGTCCTATAAAAAT
>JACCZV010000133.1 GCA_013695775.1 Chitinophagales bacterium
CATGTACTCTGTGCGTGTGATATTCGATGATGAGATACATCAGAGTCAGGTGATTTATCAACGGTAGGCAATAAGATATAGAGCAAAGTACACTTTGAAGTTTTTGCTTTTCAACATAGAACTAACAATCTTTCACCCGTTGCTGAATTGCCTCTAAGATCATATTATTTCAAAGCGTCATTGCGGACTCGATCCGCAATCTCGTCGTAATGTTCTCCTGAATAAATCCTCTGCCATCTGCTATTTTTGCAATCCATATGAAGCTTGATAAGCAATTTAACCCTACGGGTTTAGACGATCGCTGGTATCAGCGATGGATGGAGAAGGGATTATTTGATTCGAAGCCTGACAAGCGTGAGCCTTTCACCATTGCAATGCCTCCTCCAAATGTAACGGGGGTGCTTCACATGGGTCATGCCCTAAATAATACTGTACAGGACATCTTAATTCGCCGGGCCCGCATGCAGGGGAAAAATGCGTGCTGGGTGCCTGGCACTGATCATGCTTCAATATCTACCGAAGCAAAGGTGGTAGCTATGCTCCGTGAAAGGGGAATAAGTAAAAAAAATTTCTCCCGTGACGAATTTCTTAAATACGCATGGGAATGGCGGGATAAATACGGCGACATTATTTTAAACCAAATCAAAAAACTTGGGTGTAGCTGCGATTGGAACCGAACCACTTTCACAATGGATCCTGATTATTATAAATCGGTGATTCATGTTTTTATTGACTTATACAACAAAGGAAATATTTATCGTGGAGTGAAGATGATCCATTGGGATCCTTCTGCAAAAACCGCTTTGAGTGATGAGGAGGTGATTTATAAGGAGGTGAAGTCGAAGCTCTGTTTTATTCGATATAAAATAGATGTAGAGTCACGATTTTCAAATGGAGACAGTAACAATTATATTTCAGATGTAAAGCAAAACACGGACGATGATGACTTCTGCATCACCATTGCAACGATACGTCCTGAAACAATATTAGGTGATACTGCCATCGCTGTAAATCCAAATGATCATCGCTATCAGCATCTGACGGGAGCATTCGCTTTCGTTCCTTTAATCAATCGCCGCATTCCAATAATAATGGATGAATATGTAACGATTGAATTTGGAACAGGCGCTTTGAAAGTGACGCCCGCACACGATGTGAATGATTACCATCTTGGTATTAAGCACAACCTCGAAATAATTGATACGTTGACTGAAGACGGATCAATGAGCGATGCCGCGCAGCTTTATATTGGAGAAGATCGCTTTGTGGTAAGAAAGAAAATATTAAAAGACCTTGAAGCGCAGGGACACCTCGTGAAGATTGAAGATTATGTAAATCAAATAGGATTTTCTGAGAGAACTGATGCAGCCATTGAACCACGTTTGTCAATGCAATGGTGGTGCAGCATGTCTGAAATGGCAAAGCCTGCATTGAAAGCAGTGATGGAAGACGAGATCAAATTCTATCCGCCAAAATTTAAAAATACATACCGTCACTGGATGGAGAACATCAAAGACTGGTGCATATCACGACAGCTTTGGTGGGGTCACCGTATTCCGGCGTGGTATGCTCCGGATGGGAGGTTTGCCGTTGCAGAAACAATTGAGCAAGCGCTTCACATGCTGAACACCAGGGAATCACCACTTACTGCTGCCGACTTAAAGCAGGATGAGGATGTGCTTGATACCTGGTTTAGCTCGTGGCTTTGGCCCTTCGAAGTTTTTAAAGGGTTGAGTGATCCTGGCAATGAGGATGCGAAATATTATTATCCAACAAACACACTCGTTACTGCACCGGAGATCATTTTCTTCTGGGTTGCGCGAATGATTATGTGTGGTTATGAATACATGAAAGAAAAACCATTTCAGCAGGTTTACTTCACCGGTATTGTTCGCGATAAGATGGGGAGAAAAATGTCGAAGTCCCTCGGCAATTCACCTGACCTGCTGGAGATGATAGATAAGTACGGTGCAGATGCAGTTCGATTCGGCATACTCATTTCTTCTCCGGCAGGCAATGATATTTTGTTTGATGAAAAGCTGGTAGAACAAGGTAGAAATTTCAATAATAAAATATGGAATGTACTGCGGTTGATAAAAGGGTGGGAGGTAGCTGAAAATATTAATGAGAGCAGGAATTTGGAAACGAGGCACCCGTTTCCAATTGAATGGTTTGAAAATAAATTAATTGACCGGGTCAATGAGATTGAGCGGCTCTTTCAGCAATTCGAAATCTCTGCTGCGCTGAAAGTTCTTTATTCACTCATCTGGGATGACTTCTGTTCATGGTACCTGGAAATGATAAAACCAGACTTCGGACAATCTATCGATGATCTTTCATTCAGAAAGACCTGTGAATTTTTTGAAAGGCTCATGCAGTTATTGCATCCGTTCATGCCATTTATCACAGAAGAGGTGTACCAGCAGTTGCATGAGAGAGGAGAGGAGGATTTCATAATGACCTCAAAATTTACAGAGCTGAAGGAAGGAGATGTTAGGATATTAAAAGAGGGCGAAAAAACAAAAGAGATCATAACTGCTATCCGCGACACCCGCAACCGCAACAGTATAAAGCAAAAGCAGATGCTTATTCTTTATACAACAGGAGGAACTGCGCTTAGTGAGAGGATGAAACCAACCATTATAAAGTTGGCAATGCTTAGCAAGGTTGAAGAGATAAAAGATGACGTAGAGAATTCATTTTCTTTCTTATCCGGAGCTGATAAATTTTTTCTGGAGTCGCCAGGAGGTTCAGATTCAAAAATAGAAATAAGCAGGCTTCAGAAAGACCTTGAATATGAGAAGGGGTTTTTAAATGCGGTGATGAAAAAGTTGAACAATGAAAACTTTGTTTCAAAGGCATCACCTTTAATAATTGAAAAAGAGCGCAGCAAAGCAGCAGATGCACAGGAAAAAATCAGGTTGATTGAAGAACGGCTGCACACAATAGAGCAGCCATGATGAGTGTATAGTTCCGTTATTTACCATCATTTCCAAGTTAAGCGAGTCCCGGAGGGACGACAGTATAGTTGCATATTAATCAATAAAAATTCAAACCCCAGAGGGGTGATAGTATTTGCCAGCGCATCGAAGTTAAGCGAGTCCCAGAGGGATGACAGTATGGTAGCATAATAATCAATAAAATTCAAACCCCAGAGGGGTGACAGTATCTCGAAGACAAAGAAAAATCTTAGCCCCTTTGGGGCTTTGTGGTTGTGTGTTCCGGGTTTCTACCATACTGCCGCTCCTACGGAGCTAAACATATCTCGAAGTACAATTAGAAAATAATATTCTTTCCAGTAAAACATTCATTCTGATGTGAAGCCTTCTTCAATAGCAGCCGACTTAGTTCCGGATGAACGATAGCATGGAAGAGGTAGATGTTTTTAATAAAAATCTACTGCAGAGGTGGCAGTATTTTACCACGCGTCGAAGTTAAGGAAGTCCCGGAGAGACGACAGTATGGTAGCATATAATCAATAAAAATTTCAAACCTCAGAGGGGTGACAGTATTG
>JACCZV010000155.1 GCA_013695775.1 Chitinophagales bacterium
CAACAGGGATTATCGGGTATCGTATCCAGGAAAACACTATCTCTGTTAATGACCCCATATTTAGGATAATCAAATGTAAATGGGCATGCACCATTATTGAAATGCCTATATGCTCTCTGGGGCAAAGTAATCTTAAAATAGCCCCGGGGCTTGGGTGTATAAGAAGTATCGCAACTTATCAGAAGAAAACTGAATAAAATAAATAGAAGAAATTTCCGATATTTATTCTTTATCGTGAAAACCATGGCGAATGGAACAAAAATATTAATATGTGTCGGTGGTTTAAATACTGAAGATTTCCTTGCTTTTAACCCGTCTCACCTTAACCCGTTTTATCCGGTAATTCTCAACGGATAAAACGGTAAAGACAAAGTTTTCATATTCCACGGTTTCATTTGGTTCGGGAATGGTACCCCGGATTTCAAGTATGAGACCACCTAAAGAATCTGTATCACTCTTAACTTCATCGAAAAATTCCTCTGAAATCTCCATCAGTTTACAGAAATCATTGATGGGAGTTTTGCCCTCAAAAATGAAATTGTTGTCATCTAATTGGGTAAATTCCAACTCAATCTTCTCATCGGTTTCATCACGAACGTCACCGATAATCTCTTCAATTATATCTTCAAGGGTTACAAGCCCTGCTGTACGGCCATATTCGTCCACTACAATAGCAAGATGCATCTGCTGGTGCTGCAACTCAAGCAACAGTTCAGAAATTCGTTTTCCTTCTGGCACGTAATGGGCCTCGCGGAGTAGTTGGAGCCAGTTCTGATTTCCGGGATGCTGTAAGAAAGTAAGCAGATCTTTAGTATATAGAATTCCGATGATGTTATCAAGATGTTCGCGAAAGACAGGCAGACGTGAGTAACCAACTTCACGCACCACCTTAAGCAACTGATCAAATGCGGTTTTCTCATCCAAACAAACCATATCTATACGGGACTTCATTATCTGCCGAACCGCAATCGTTCTGAATTTAAGAATTCCCTGCAAAATTGGAATTCCATCGTCTTTTCCCGAGGTCTCCTCTACCATCTGTTCATCAGGCTTCTCCATTACCTCCTCCTGTTCTGCCTCATTGCGCCGCGCAAATCTTTTTTCAATAAAATATGAAGAGCGAATTATAGTCTCAGTAAAAGGGTATAGCAGCCGCCCTAACAGGAAAAGAGTGGTTCCCATGACTTTTGACCATAGCAGATTGTTCTTACCACCAAAATATTTTGGTATAATCTCCTGGATAATCAGCAACAACAAAATCAGGAGAACAATCTCAAAAAAATAATTAAGCCATGCATAGGTAGAAAATTGAAAGTAGCGCACACTAAATTTTACAGCAATAAAAAGAACCGTAACGTTAACAATCATCTGTATCATCTTCACCAGCACCAGCAAATGACGGGGCCTTGCCATGAGGTGCTGCACATGCCGAAAGGTTCGCGGGCTCCTCTTTTCTAACTCCGCCAACTCATTAGGTGTAAGCGAGAATAAAGCGTGCTCTCCTCCGGATATGAGGAAAGAGAGCAATAAGAGAAGCACAGTAGAAAATAAAAAAACAATAAACTCCAATGGGGGAAATTGTATAAAACCAACCGATACCCGTAAAAATCCCTCGTGTACCAAATTGATTGATGCGTGCAATTACTGAATTTAAAGATGATCTAGAATGGGAGATCATCAGCCAACTCATCCCCGGTGGTGCTAATGCTGTCTGCGGTACTGCCACCATTACCGCTTTCCTGCTTGCGATCGAGCATGGTAAAGCTGTCTGCTACTATTTCAGTAATATACCTTTTCTGATTTTCTTTATCCTGATAATTGCGGGTTTTAATCTTGCCCTCCACATAAACTGCGCTTCCTTTCTTAAGAAACTTTTCAGCTATTTCAGCAAGCTTGCGCCAGCATACAATGTTATGCCATTCAGTTTGCTCTACCCGGTTGCCTCCCTTATCCATATATGCATCCGATGTAGCAAGTGGAAACTTAGCCACTGAAATACCACCTTCCAAATGGTTGACTTCGGGATCTTTCCCAAGATTCCCAACGAGGATAACTTTGTTAACGCCTCTCATAAATGATAGAATTTAGGTTAGTTAAATAAGAAATTCGACTCTAATATAGTAAAGATTTCAGGTAATTCTCAATTACCTTAGGAAAAGGTAAGTATTTTAATTCATTCTTTTTTATTTTCAGATCGCTGTTATTGAAATGTCCACTATGAAATGATAGATGTACCCGAAGGAATTGTGCACGAATACGCTGATGCGTCAGCTCCTGTTTTATTAAGTTAGAAGCCTGCATCACCATCACCTTATCTGTGAGAAGAAAATTTTGTTGTTGAAAAAAGGTTTTCACCTCACTAACAGTATAATGCTTTTCAGTTTCGATCAGAGGAAACTCATATAAACCCCTCCATATATCTTCTGCTACCCGCTTCCTGATGATTAAGTGAGTCTCATCTTCAAGAACCAGATAATTAAACCACCGGATAAGCTTTTCTTTCTTTTTTTTCCTTGCGGGAAAGTTTTTTATTGAATTATGGGTGTAAGCAAAGCAGCCTTTTCTCAAATCACAGATGAGACAATCCGGTGCCGCTGGTTTACAAACCAGTGCACCGTAATTCATAATGGCCTGATTATAATTTCCCGGGTCACGCTTGTCAAGCAGTTCATTCGCCAATGCAATAAATATTTTCTGACCCTTTGATGACCCCGGCAATTCCTGAATGCCAAAATACCGAGCAAGAATGCGGCAAACATTTCCATCTACCACAGCATGTGGCAACCCAAAGGCAAAGGAAGAAATGGCAGCGGCAGAATATTGACCTACACCTTTTAGCTCTAAAAGGCCACTATAAGTAGTAGGGAATATCCCTCCTTGTTCAAAATAAATCTGCTTTGCAGCGGCGTGCAGATTACGGGCACGTGAGTAATACCCCAGCCCGACCCAGTGTCTCATCACCTCATCTTCTGCTGCTAAGGCGAGGTGATCAACTGAGGGGAATCGCTCAAGAATGCATTTATAATATCCTATCCCCTGATCAACACGTGTCTGTTGCAAAATAACTTCTGAAAGCCAGATTTTGTAGGGGTCCTTTGTAGTTTTCCATGGCATAGGCCGTGGATTTCTTTTGTGCCACCGTAATAATATTTTTGTGAAATCATTTAACATACGCTAATGAAAGCAATTTCAGCCCACACCGGGGGGAATACAATACGGGACAAACTAGAACATTTAGGGGCCAGGGGGAAGGTCTCAAATTGGCAGCCGGATGAATGAAAATCACGTTATGCAGCAAGGTTTGATTTTTTTTAAGAAATTTGCGGCTTAACTATTGAAGCAGAGATTATTTAAAGTATGTATAATTATATGAAGAAATGAGAAAAGCGGATTTGATAACTAAAATTTCTGACAAAACGGGCATTGCAAAAGTGGATGTACTGGTAACACTTGAGTCCTTTTTCAAAGAGATAAAAGAATCTCTGAAACAGGGCGAAAATGTATATTTAAGAGGGTTTGGAAGCTTTATTGTTAAAAAGCGACGTCAAAAAATTGGCCGCAATATTAAAAAAAATGAAGCCATTATTATTCCGGAACATTTTATTCCGGCTTTTAAGCCAGCTAAAACCTTTATGGATAAAGTAAAGGGTGCCATTCAGGCAAAAAAATAAGCGGCTTTGCGAATTTCACAAATCATTCTCCTGTTAACCGGTGTTGCTCTTGTGGTAGCCCTTTATTTCTTTGGTGTTACTCAACCAACAAAGAATGATGCTAAAGCTATTACAGGTGAGATGCAGACGACCGCTTCAGCAAATAATATATCAATAAGCTTTGAGACTATTCTTCAAAAAGCACAAAACATTATTACCAATGAGCAACGGGATTCACTCGCCTTTATGCAGACCCAACTTGATAAGGCAAAAGAAGTACAGCAAAAGGCTGTGTTATTATATTCCTTAGCTGAAAAGTGGAGTGAAACAGGAAACATCATCGTCGCAGGGAAATATTTTGAAGAGGCTGCAGAAATAACCAATGACATAAAAACATGGGAACAGGCTGCATCGAGGTTTTTTGTGGGGTTTCCGAATGCTGCCGATACCTTGACGAAGATTTTTGCGGTTCAAGAAGGTATTAAATGCTATGAACGGTTAAGGCAGCTTGATACTTCCAATATTGATTATCTTATAAGGCAGGCAATATGTTACATTGATGGACAGGGCCAAGTGATGCAGGGAGTCACGCTTCTTAAAACAGTTGAGAGAAAAGATCCGAACAATGTAGATATGAACCTGATTTTAGGTAGATTAGCCGTTGTTTCGGGTCAATATGATAAGGCCATAGCAAGATTAGAAAAACTTGTTACGACAGACCCAAAAAACGCAGAGGCCTACTTTCACTTAGCCGAAGCTTATCGTGCAGTCGGCAGAAAAAACGATGCAATAAATACGCTGGAACGCTGTAAAACCCTCATTGAAGATGAGGATTTCAATGATCAGATTAATTCATACATAAACCAAATAAAAAATTCATAATTCATGCCTTCAGGTAAAAAGAGAAAAAGACATAAAATGGCAACGCATAAACGAAAAAAGCGCTTGCGTAAAAATCGCCATAAGAAAAAGGTAAGATAATTTTTGCTCCCAGAAATCGTGAACACTTGTCACTTTATGAAGTTTGTATAATGACAATTAATCATTAAGAGCTATAGACTATAAATAGAATCAATGGCAAGGTTTCCAACAGTCTTATTGGGAGTAAAATCGATTCAGATTTCTTTATCTGGCTTATCACATCCATTTTCCTGTTGCATCTCTCACTAAGGACGCAGGATGGTCTTAATGCTCTTTACTATGGCATGGCACTTCCCCGAAAGGGTTTAAAATATTATTGCAGTGGACAGAGAATTGATTATTGACTCCGGGCAAAATGGAGTTGAAATTGCGTTGCTTGAAGACAAGGCGCTCGTTGAGCTACACCAGGACAAGCTAAACCAGAATATATCTATAGGAGATCTTGTGCTCGCCAAGGTAGTAAAGATTCTGCCGGGGCTGAATGCAGCATTCGTTGATATCGGGCAGCCAAAGAACGGATTTTTGCACTATTCAGACCTGTCTCCTCAGATCAGATCGGTTCAGAAATATACAAAACTGGCTTTTGATGGTGTGATGCCGCCTGACCTGAATGACTTCAGGTTAGAGCCTGAAACACAGAAGACAGGAAAAGTAGCTAACACTCTTTCGAAACGCACTCCTCAACTTGTACAAATTACAAAAGAGCCTATCTCTACAAAGGGTCACAGGTTATCGTGCGACATTTCACTTCCAGGCAGATATATTGTATTAATCCCTTTTATAAACTCTGTCAATATTTCAAAAAAGATAAGTTCATTCGACGAGCGGAAGCGTCTAAGCAGGTTGATAGAAAGTATAAAGCCTAAAAACTTTGGAGTTATCGTTCGAACCCTAGCTGAAGGTAAATCTGTTCAGGAGCTGCATGAGGATATTACCCAGTTAATGGAGAAATGGAAGCAACTGACTATAGAGTTAAAAGGAGTAGAAGCACCGAAGAAAGTAATGAGCGAGATGAGTAAAACCTCAACACTGCTTCGCGATATGCTAAATCCTTCTTTCAATCGGATAGTGGTTAACTCAAAAGAAATGTTTCAGGAGGTAAGAAATTATATAACCCGTATTGCACCTGAAAAAGAAAACATTGTTCAGCTCTATACCGGACGTACCCCTTTATTCGATCAATATGATGTTACCAAACAGATCAAGATCGCTTTTGGAAGAACTGTTAATCTTCCCAGTGGCGCCTACCTGGTAATTGAACATACCGAGGCTTTGCATGTAATAGACGTGAACAGCGGTCATAAGATGTCGACCGACGATACGCAAGAAGCTAATGCAATGACAGTAAACATGGAGGCAGCCGAAGAAATAGCACGTCAGCTTCGCTTACGTGACATAGGAGGTATAATAGTGGTAGATTTTATTGACGTTCGCAGCCCGGAGAATAAAAGATTGCTAACCAAAAAAATATCGGATGCCATGCGGGCTGATAAAGCACGGCATACAATATTGCCTTTGAGCAGGTTTGGAATTTTACAGATAACCCGTCAGCGTGTTAAACCAGAGGTTACCATTGTAACGGATGAGAACTGTCCTTCATGCGGAGGTACAGGCAAGATTGGTCCCTCAATACTGGTAATGGATGAAATCGAAAAAATTCTGAACCATATCATCACAAAAAATAATCAGAAAAAAATTACGCTGTTCGTTCATCCTTATCTGGAGGCTTTTGTTAACCAGGGATTTCCATCCCTACGCTTAAAATGGCTCATGAAGTACAGACAATGGATTCACACAGACTCAAGTGATAATATAAGCATTATGGAATATCATTTCTATGACAAACATGGCGAAGAAATTCTGCTTAATTGAGGGCCTGAACCTGCTTCCGCCAATAATGGAGACTCTTATAGGGGACGTAAATCAGGATAAGTATTTTGCTACAATAGGTAATCTCCTGCCCGAGCCAAAAGCTTTTTGAGATACTCGCAATACAGGGGGTGATTGATATCGTTTATGTTCATTGCTGTTGACCAATTTTAATACTCGGTCTACTAACGATTTCTGAAAGCCCTTTTCAACCAGTTGATCCGGACCCTGACGCTGCTCTATATATTGAACCAGTATCTTATCAAGGATATCATACTCAGGAAGTGAATCAGAGTCTTTTTGATCAGGCCGCAATTCTGCGGAAGGGGGTTTATTAATGATGTTTTCAGGAATAATAATTTTATTGCGATTTATGTACTTGACTAATTCATATACCTCCGTTTTATATACATCTCCCAGCACTGCAAGACCCCCACACATATCACCATATAAAGTTCCATACCCAACAGCCATCTCACTTTTGTTTGAAGTGTTCAAGAGTATATACTGATGCTTATTACAAAAGCCCATAAGGAACATAGCACGTATGCGCGCCTGCAAATTTTCCTCCGTTACATCGAAATCCTTTCCCAAAAAATAGGGTTCAAGAGTATTTAATGTCGCATCATAAACGTTTTGCAATGAGATAACTTCATGATCAATTCCTAATTTTTCTGCCAATAGCAAAGCGTCTGCCACAGATTTTTCAGAAGAAAATATAGAAGGCATCATGAGCACTTTCACATTTTCTTTCCCGAGGGCCTCTACCGCGATACAGGCGACCACAGCGGAATCAATCCCCCCACTTAAACCAAGAATGGCTTTTTTAAAGCTCAGCTTATTAAAATATTCGCGCACTCCTACAACCAGCGCCTGGTATATGAGAGGTATTTTACCTTTAGGTTGCTCACGATTGCCTGCGTTTCTGCTCTGGATTACCTCATCTAAATCATAAAAAGATATTTGCTCTTCAAAGAAACTCATCTCATCGAACACCTCTCCCATAGGGGTAATCACCAGAGACCCGCCATCAAAGATCAGCTCTGTCTGGGCACCAACACAGTTACAATAAAAAATAGGCAGATGATATTTTTTTGCCGTCTCTTTCAATACATCTATACGGTCGATGGCATGGGTATAATCAAAGGGAGATGCAGATATATTAAGCATGTAATCGGGCTTAAAGGCTGCAATTTTTTCCACCGGGGTTGTAATATATAGCGGGTTGATGCCTGTATTCCATAAGTCTTCGCATACAGTAAAAGCAATCCTTCTTCCGAGAAATTCTATCGCTCCAAACTCCTGATTAGATTCAAAATATCGGTATTCATCAAACACATCATAGTTCGGCAGCAACGATTTATTGATTACTTCCTGCACTTTTCCATCATATAGAAAATAGGCTGAGTTATACAGGTCTTTCCCTTCTGGTTTATGATTGATGGATGGCGCTCCAACCAAAGCAGCAATACCTATTGTTTCCTTTGCAATTGACTCTACGGAATCAAGGCATTGCTGCACGAAATCTTTAAACTCAAGGAAATCACGCGGTGGATAGCCGCAAATACTGAGCTCTGAAAACAGTATCAAATCAGCAGCCTTGGCCTTGGCTTGCTTGATAGCTGCTATTATCTTCTTTTTGTTGCCTTCAAAATCACCTATCAAATAATTCTGTTGAGCCAGTGCAATCTTCATATGATATTTATAATCAGGCAGATAATAATTCGTGTATTCCTTCCATATGAATATTGTGCTTTATTATCAGAGCTCAGAAATAAACACCCAACTGCAGCCGCAGATGATTGAGCGTAGACTTTCTTTTAAAACCACTTGGATTGTCTGTAACATCTATAAATCCATTGGTAAATTGTAACCCTATAAGAGCTGAGGTGTTCCCTGTTAAGGCATACTCCAATCCACCACCCACGAGAAGCCCAAAACTACCGGGCGTTACATCTTTACCAAAGTCTTGTTTGACTACATTCACTGCGGGGGCAAAGGTTTCAATATCAGCACGAGACCTAATAGCAATGCCACCCTGCAAACCGAACTGTCCAAAGTAGGTGATGTATCCAATTTGATTTGTATGGAGTTTCATACTTAAAGGAATTTCGATATATTGAATTCGATAGTTAACATTTGTTCCTGCTGGATAAATGTCGGGCAGGGCATTAAATTTTATTGAATCAAGATAGGTTACTTTACCTCCATCGTAGGATATCAGTATCCCAGTAGAAAATGCATAATTTTCAGGAATCAATAAATCCATTAACAACCCGTAAGCAAATCCCAAATACGCTCCATTGCCTTCCAACCCATTGTCTACTGCTGACATCCAGCTCATCTGGGGAGAAAGCGTTAACCCGAAGCGGAAACCAGAAGCAAATTCCTGTGAAAACGAATGGAAAGATAAAGTAGAGAACATCACAATAATTATCAGTTTTTTCATCTCAATTATTTTAGTTTATAATTTCAACCTTAGTATGGATGCGCACGAAGATAGTTGAAAACATATCAGACAAGAACATGCTGCCGGAAATCAAAATGGAGAAATAGTAATTCCTAAAGAAACTGGCATAATGGCTGGCCCTCTTCCAGATTCAAAAAGATTACTCAAAGAATAATAACCATATATTCCAAACTTATAATACATTAAACGCAGAGAAAGACCATAGCTGAATGGGGTTAGATTTTCAATGCAGTACACTTTAATTCTTGACTGGCCGGGTTGTTCACCGGTATATTTTAACTTCCAGAAATTTCCAACCAATAATCCTGCTCTGAATCCAGGCGCTATCAAAAAACTTCTGCCTTTTTCATTTGATTTGGTGTGGACATGCAGTTCAATAGGAATTCCTATGAATGACGTTGACAATTTACTTTTCTCGTAAAGTGAAGGGTTGTATGGTTCAAGGCTTGTATATAATATCTCACTGGAATCGGAAATAAAAGAGTATTGATATATTGAATTAGTTTTTACACTGGCCACCGAATAGGTTAGGCCCGGAGCGATTCCCAGAACCGATGGAATGATGCTGAACTGATACAGGAAGTTTAAATTAATCCCTCCCGAAAAAAATTCATTTTTAATGTTTGCCGGAGGGTTAAGCCACAAATTTTCAGTAATGTCAATGAATAGAAATTGTTTTTGCAATCTGAATACATTTGGTATTTCTGCAGTTTCATTTGTACTCGAATCAGAAATCTGAGCTTTTACTGTTAGTATAGAACATAGCAGGAAAAGGAGTATCGAATTTTTCATATGTTTAGTTTAAATTATAAAGACAAGATCAGAGTGTTTTATTCCACGCCTCCCTATTGTTATCTATTTCTTCAATTACCTTATGTAAATGATGTTCGTACAGATCAAGCAAGTCTTCCAGCGAGATCTGTCCATTATCAGGATAATTAACAGTGTTTAACCAAACATCCTGAGAAATGTTTTTCAATAATAAATAATTACTCGCCCTTAGTAACCGGAATAATTTTACAGAAGCTTCGTAGGACTGACCATAGTAACCAAGCGATTCAGCCCAGAGATCTTTATCAAAAGCAACAATGGTATCAGTGGGTTCCGCCACCGCTCTTCTGAAATTCACGTATGCCGCAGCCTCAAGGTCTGCAAGGTGAATCACCATTTCACTGATATTCCAAACATCACGGCGCGATCGGAAATGCACGCTTTCTTTCGGAACTGTGGAAAGAACTTCTTTCAATCGATAATATCCCCTGCCAAACAATTTAATTTTTGCTTTGCGATTTTGTGAATCAGAAAAAGCATTCATCCTTTCTTAATTAATTCAGGCTACGAATTTGTAATTTTTTTTCTGTGTTTGCATTTATGTACCATATTTTTCCGTTTTAACCCCTTTGTTTTTTGCCAGTAGTTCAATTCCAATTCAAACTATTTTCGTTCAAAGGTGGAATTGATATATTTTCACTTTCAACATGGCCTACACCCCTACGCTCTTATCATCTCCTATTGAATATCTTAAAACCGTTGGTCCACAACGAGCAGATTTATTAAAGAAAGAACTTAACATTTTTACTTTTGGCGATCTGCTTCACCATTTTCCTTTCCGGTATGTTGATCGTACTTCTTTCTATAAGATTGGTCAGATAACTCAACAAACGCCACATGTTCAGATAGTGGGCCAGGTAATGGAAAAAAACATCATTGGTGAAAGGCAAAGCAAAAGGCTAATAGCATACTTAAAGGATGATACCGGAGAAATTGAACTCGTATGGTTCCGCGCGCTGCGATGGGTTGAAAAATCAATTGAAACCGGAAAAAAATATATTGTTTTTGGAAAACCGAATTTCTACCGGGGCAGCTATTCCCTTGTTCATCCTGAAGTAACGGCCTTTGAACAGGATCGCCCAGATACAGAAGGAAGACTTCAGCCGATATATTCATCTACCGAGAAATTAAAAGCGGCAAGTCTCGATTCAAGAGGAATAGAGAAGCTCACAAACACACTGTTTGATAGTATCTCTGAGAATGATCTGCCGGAAAACCTACCTCAATCTATATCAGCACGCCTCCATCTTCCACGGAGGTTTGCTGCATTTGTGCAAATTCATATGCCACAAGACTTGGCATCCCTCGAAAAAGCAAGGAAGAGAGTGAAATTTGAGGAGCTTTTTCTCAGTCAGATAAGGATACTTCAAAGGAAAACTGTCCGTAAAAAGGATTCAGCCGGTTTTTTATTTCCACGACTCGATCCGCTTTTTAATGAATTTTATAGAGAAAAACTTCCCTTTCAATTAACCGCGGCCCAAAAAAAAGTAATCAGGGAAATACGGACAGATTTGATTTCAGGAAAGCAGATGAATCGGTTGTTACAAGGCGATGTTGGCAGTGGAAAAACGATTGTTTCACTGCTCATCATGCTAATGGCAATTGATAATGGGTTTCAGACAGCCATGATGGTACCTACAGAAATTTTAGCACAACAGCATTATCGCAGCCTTTCAGAAATCACGTGCAGCCTTAACATAAAAATATCCCTGCTAACAGCACATGTTAAAGGAAGTGAAAGAAATTCAGTTCTCACCGAATTGAAGTCCGGCGCCGTTCATTTGATAATAGGCACTCATTCTCTGATTCAGGAACAGGTAATTTTCAATAATCTTGGACTTATAGTTATAGATGAGCAACACCGTTTCGGTGTAGAGCAACGAGCACAACTCTGGACCAAAAACACCCAGCCTCCACATGTGCTTGTGATGACAGCAACTCCGATTCCCCGAACCCTTGCCATGACAATATATGGAGACCTGGATGTTTCCACCATTGATGAACTTCCTCCCGGAAGAAAACCTGTCAATACCGTTCATCGGTATGATTCTGCCCGCTTACGGGTCTTTGGGTTTATGAAGGAACAGATCAATGCAGGAAGGCAGGTATATGTCGTGTATCCCCTGATAGAAGAATCCGAAAAGCAGGATTATAAATTTCTTATTGATGGTTATGAGAGTATCACACGTGCTTTCCCATTGCCAGAATTTGCAGTGAGCATTGTTCATGGGAAAATGAAAACTGATGCACGCGACTATGAGATGCAGCGATTCATAAAAAAAGAAACGCAGATAATGGTGTCTACTACAGTAATTGAGGTTGGGGTTGATGTTTCTAATGCAAGTGTTATGATCATTGAAAGTGCAGAGCGTTTTGGCTTGTCTCAGCTGCATCAGTTGCGGGGTCGTGTTGGCAGAGGTGCTGATCAGGCATACTGTATCTTGATGACTGGGAATAAACTTTCCGCCGAAGCAAGGTTGAGAATGAAGATCATGACGGCAACTAACGATGGTTTCCGAATTGCGGAAGAAGATCTTAAAGTCAGGGGGCCTGGAAATCTTGAGGGCATTCAGCAATCGGGGATGGCACCTTTGCTCCTCGCTGACTTGGTACATGATCAGAAAATTCTTCAGGTAGCCAGAAGCGAAGCAGAAAAGATCCTTAAAAAGGATCCTCTGCTGCAATCGACAGAAAATGCAACAATAAGCAGCTATTTGAAATCCATAAGTAAAAAAGAAAGACGCTGGAGCAGCATCTCATGATGCTGAGACTTAGAAATAGATCAGTTTTTTTTATCCATTCGGGAAGGAAATAATTCCTGCTTTTTTCCCTTAGCGCCACTCAAGCCTGTTGATTCACCATTCATGTAAGCCGGGCATACAGAACGGTTGCATGAGGTAATTACTATAAGAGATGCAATGAATAATAGGTATTTCTTCATTTTCATTCAGCCTTTAAAATTAACTAACATAGGTGATGAAAAAAAATAAAATCAGAGGAACCGGGGGCATTTTAAATAGATGAAGAATGGAATCTAGAAGAATCAGATTTGAATGATGTAAGGAGATTGAATGGCACAGTGAGGTTGCAAAGTGGTCAATTTATCATTCTTTTCGATGAAAGCAACTTATTGGATGAAAAAAAAAATAATATTTCTAAAACCTTGTCAGCTAAGGATTTCAGAAGAAAAAACAATTGCAATCGTTTGAAATATTCTTAAAAGCATATATTTTTGATGCTTTAACCAATTCAAGCTTATTTCACAAATAAATTTTACAACATTATGAACAAAGGTCAGCTCATTGCAAAAATTGCTACTGATGCAAAATGCTCAAAAGCACAGGCAGGTGCTGCTTTAGATTCGTTTCTTAATGCTACGATGGGTGCATTAAAGAAAGGAGATAAGGTAACTCTTGTAGGTTTTGGTACCTTCAGCGTTTCACGCCGTTCAGCACGGAAAGGAAGAAATCCACAAACGGGTAAAACAATAAACATTCCTGCAAGGAAAGTGGCCAAGTTCAAAGCGGGTAAAGAGTTTGCAGGTAAAGTGAAATAATTCCTCTTATAGATTTTTAATAATGCATCTCCTGCCGGAAGCCTTTTATTAATGCACTCTGTTTTATTTTTTTTAATCTTTACGTT
>JACCZV010000037.1 GCA_013695775.1 Chitinophagales bacterium
AATGCGAATTTCTGATGCTTGGAAACCTGACTCCTGCTATTCAGCAGACAGTAATAGAGAGGTTACGGGTACGGCCTAAGCTAATTGTGCTTGACACGATGAATTTCTGGATAGAGAATACACCCAACGAATTGGCGAACGTTCTAAAGATGATTGATGTGCTTACAATCAATGATGCTGAAGCCCGGGAACTATCTGGTGAATATTCTCTTGTAAAGGCTGCAAAAAATATACTTGAGCGTGGTCCCAAATACCTGATTATAAAAAAAGGCGAACATGGCGCTTTGCTTTTTTATGAAAACAATGTGTTTTTCGCACCCGCCTTACCACTTGAAGAGGTTTTTGACCCAACGGGTGCAGGCGACGCGTTCGCGGGGGGATTTGTAGGTTACCTTGCCCATACCAATGATATTTCTTATGTGAATATGAAGCGGGCCATCATTTATGGTTCTACGATGGCGTCCTTCTGTGTTGAAAAATTCGGTACTGAACGATTGGTCAACATCACACAAGAGGATATTGAGGAACGGGTGCAGGATTTTGTCGATCTGGTTCAATTTGACATTTCATTAGTAGAATAGGTGACTGCCACGTAGAATTATTCTACAGTTTTATACCCAGCAGCGCAATAATGGCTCACGCCCCAATCCTTCGCAAGTGACTATTCTTATTTATTAAAAGCTCTGCGATTTGTATGGCATTGGTAGCTGCTCCTTTACGAAGATTATCCGCTACAATCCAGCAATTAATCGTATTGCTTTGGAAAAGGTCACGACGGATTCTTCCAACAAATACTTCATCCTTCCCTTCTGATGATAAAGGCGTAGGGTAGGTGTTTGTGGATGGATTATCCTGTACAATTACTCCCGGAGAACTTCTTAATATCTGATAAACATCACTAAGCTCAAAATCCTTCTCAAACTGAACATTTACACTCTCTGAATGCCCTCCTTTAACAGGGATCCGCACAGCGGTTGGGGATACTTGAAGTGAAGGTTCCCGCATGATTTTTCGGGTTTCATATACCATCTTCATTTCTTCTTTCGTGTATCCATTTTCTAAAAAGAGATCTACGTGTGGCAGACAATTAAGATCGATTGTATAAGGATAAGCCATGGTACCATTTTTCCCCGATCGTTCATTCATCAATTGCTGTACTGCTCTAACGCCTGTGCCACTTACGGATTGATAGGTGGAAACTACCACTCTGTGTATTTTGTATTTTAAGTGCAATGGATAAAGTACCATCACCATCTGAATCGTAGAGCAGTTGGGATTGGCGATTATCCTGTCATTTTCAGTTAGTACATCCCCGTTTATTTCAGGGACAATCAGCGGCACATTCGCCTTCATTCTCCAGCATGAAGAGTTATCTATTACAGTTGTTCCAGCAGCGGCAAACCGTGGGGCCCATTCATGAGAAACGGAGGCACCTGCTGAGAAAAGAGCAATGTCAGGTATCATCGCCAATGCCCCTTCGATACTTATAACATCTTTAGCTTTTCCTTTGAAATCTATTGTTTTACCAACAGAATTTTCTGAGGCTGCGCAATACAGTTGGGTTATGGGAAATGCCCTTTCCTTAAGTATCTGAAGCATCACCCCGCCAACGAGACCAGTTGCCCCTATTACAGCAATTTTCATAAGGATAAGTTAATGAAAAATTCAGATATTCTTAAAACCTTTTTCCAGTGCCAATTTATGTCAGGATTTTAATGCTCTCATACAGCATGTATTCGTAAACATCTTTGTTCTTATTACGTTTGCACCTTCTTTAAGCTATGAATATTTATTTTGTTTTTCTTGGGGCAGGAATTCTGGTATTGATATTTGGCATTCTCACCTTCAATGGAAAAACTGCATTAAGCAAAAGAAGCCATTTCATCTTCGGCATTGAACTGGATAAAAGTGTGATCGGTATTGTTATCTTTTTTCTCGGTATGGTGCTTATAAGTGTATTTTTAATTGGTGTGATCGGGCCACATTTCAATAAGGAGGGCATTTAATTTTCAAATCCATTATTAGTGTCAAGTTTTTAAATGTATAACTTATCTGATCCGTTTCCTCACCGTCTCTAATATATTCTTCATCCTGTGAAGATTAAGTAAAAAGGCAAAACCCAGCTTTACCGGAAAGATGATATAATAAAAGATTATGTACAATGGATTCGCTGAGATATTCACGGGCTGATAGCCAAGACGTTTCATAATAGCACCACAAGTATTCTGACAAATCCAAATCTCAGTTTTATTTAAACCTCCTTTTCCCCAGCTTTGAGCGCGGTCCCTGTTAATACCCTTCACGTCGTTTTTATCCATTCCGCTGGAAGAACCAATGTGAGGAACTTGCTTTAAGTCGATTGAGAAAGAAATATTAAGGAATGAACAGATGCTGTTAATTGTATGATCAGCATTTTGCAGCAATGATTCAAATTGAACTGTCATAATTCTGCTGTCATTTACTGATTCGCCAGCACGGATGGCTGAATTCCAAAGCTTGCTGATTGTAAAGGGATGATAATTTGTCCAGGCCCGTATAGTTTCATACCACGTAGCATGGGCTCCTCCAAGAAAGCGGCGTTTCCATTTCCTTTTTTGCGACAACAATACATCACGAGGATCTCTGACCATATTTATAATGTAAGAATCAGGAAATGCATCGAGCACCTCAGTAATATAAAACACGTTCTGAGGCGTCTGATCGCATGGATAATTCTTGCCGTGCTTTCCTGCTTCATGGCGTATAACGGTTGAAAAAATCTGCAAGGCGGTCAGCTCTTGTAACGGTATTTTTGAAACAATCTCTTTTGCTTCAGCGTCATATTTCAAGGGTTCTTTCTTTGCGAAATAGCCTGCAACAGAAATATTTAGAAGCCGGGCGCTTATCTTCATCGCCTCCTCTTCATTCAATATCTTCGCTTCATCCTTTGCTGACCACATTTGCTCAAAAAAATGCAGCTCTGGAAAGGTATGCACGAGTTCATGATTGTTGAGAATGCGACCCATCATTGTGGTTCCACTACGGCTGTTTCCTACTACAAAGATGAAAGGCATAAGGGAGTGTGTTGCAAGTTCGACAAATGTAGAAGAAGGTTTGGATGGTTCCTTCACATCACAGTTGCGGGATAATCGCGCTAATACTATATGAATATACAGATAAAGTAACTCGACGGCTTAGATAATAAAGCGGCTTTTCTTATTTATGTTGCCGGCTTTATTGACAAAGTAGAATTATTATGATCCGGCTATATAACTCTCCAGGTGCTCTATGATGCCCTGTTGTTCTTCCATCAGGTGTTTTACAACATCGCCAATCGAAATAATTCCTATAACTGATTCACTCTGCATTACCGGCAAGTGACGAATGGTTTTTTCGGTCATCATTTTCATACATTCTGAGATTTCAGTTTCAAGAGTAATCGTACGCAGATTACTGGTCATCACTTCTGTAATAGGTGTATCTTTTGAGTTTCGGCCAAGCAGAATGATTTTGCGTGCATAATCCCTTTCCGTAAATATTCCATCAAGCTTCTGATCATCCATTACAAGCAATGCTCCTAAATTTTTCTCAGCCATTAGCCGTAAGGCATCTAAAACAGTTGCCTGAGGGGTTATTGAAAATATCTGATTGCCTTTGCGGCGGAGTATGTCACTCACCTTCATAAACAAATAAGATTTTTATGTAACTCCAAGGTATTTAATATTTGGGAAATTAAAAAAATTAATCGGCGGAATTCTTGGTAAAGGCTAATGCAGTAACAACTTCAAGAAAGATCTTTCGTACGCCTTAAAGCGGAACATTCGTACTTGCCTTCTGTTTCAAATAGCGCAGCATTTCTCCAATAGTTTCATCCAGCGGAAACTGTTGTCTCCAGCCTGTGTCCATTTTTAATTTCGAGCTATCCCCAAAAATGATCGGTTCATCACTGGGTCGAAATAATTCTGGGTCAGCTACAATATTTAAATCCATCCCAATTTCCTTTTCTATAATAGGTATCAGCTCCTTTACCTGATATACTTTCTCACCGCTTACATTATAAACCTCGCCTGCGGTCCCTTTGTCACCGAGCAATACCAGTGCACTCACCAGGTCGCGAACATCTGTAATTGCACGTTTTGTTTCGAGATTGCCTACACGGAAAATATTCTCGGCCCCGTTCATCACCTGAAAGGCCCTCAGAACAAAATCGGATGTTACATCTTTCGTTTTTCGAATGCCCGTGGTATTAAAGATTCGGACGCGGATGCACCGAATCTGGAAATTCTGAAAGTATTGGAATGATAAAAGATCCTGCCCAACCTTACTCACTCCGTAGGGATGCAAGGGCAACAAAGGCACTTCTTCTTTAACAGGAGTATTTTCCGGGGTAAGCGACAAGCCATACTCAGCGCTCGAGCATGCTACCACAATCATGGGGTCATAATCGGATTCCGATTCACGAATTTTTTTTACGGACTCAAAAACGTTTATCGTACCATTCATATTTGTGTTAATGGTTTCAACAGGCTTCTGCCATGATACTGTTGGATAACTCTGCGCGGCGAGATGATAAATTCTTGAAGGGCGGTATTGATTGATGACTGAAAACACTGCGTTGGCGTTAGTGACGTCGCATTCAATCGCTTCACATTTGCCCGTTATATCAGCCAGATCGATGGTTGGCTTAAACCAGGTACCGATGATTTTTTCTTTCGGAAGTAGATGGCAGTAAAAATCTATGAGGCTTGCTCCAACCATGCCGGCAGAACCGGTAATCATTACACACTCAGATGCTGCCATTCAATGCCATTTTATAAATATCGTTTACTCTTTTTCCTATCATTTGCCAACTGAATTTTTCATCCGCAGTCTTTCGTGCATTTATTCTAAGCCTTTTCATTTTCTCGGAATCCTGAAGCAGCGTTATAATCTTTTCAGCGAGATCATTTTCATCCTCATTCCGAAACAATACACCGTTTTCTCCGTCAACGATTATTTTTTTGAATGTATCGAGATCTGATGCAATTATTGCGGAACGATAATCAAGAGACCTGATCATTACGCCACTCGAATAGATTTCCCTATAAGGCAATGTTACTATATCTGAAGCAGCAAAATAATAGGGGATGATCTCATTTGGCACATACGAATAATTTAATATGCAATCATTACTTAAATTAAGTTCCTTAACGATGTTGTCAAATTCTTCCTGCTCCACCTTCCATGGTTTTCCAACCACAAGCAATTTAACATTTGGCAGCCGGTCGCGAACTATGGAATGAGCCTTAAGCAGCACATCCAATCCCTTCACTTTTTTGATCTGGCCGAAGAAGAGCACGAGTTGTTGATCCATTGGGAGATCCAACTTTATCCGGGCTTCCTCTTTCGTGATTGGTTTATTAAATAAAAAGTCAGAATCTCCGTGGGGGACTATATGTATTTTTTGGTCGGGAAAATCCGGAAAGTATTTTTTCAGAGCGAGCTTTGCATAATCAGAATGCACGATTATCTGATCAATACAGCGTTGAAATTTATCATACTTGCCGGCGTCTATATCAGAACCATACTTGTCAAAGCTTTCGATGTCGTGAATCGTTGCCACTATCTTTATGCCCTTCCTGTGAAAAAGATAAAAGTTCAGGTATTCCCGGGCCGCAAAATGATAGACATGAAAATGAACTACAGCAGCCTTTGATCTGGCTGCGTCATAGGCCGTTTTAAGGGCACCTACCGCATAGCGAAAGCCGCGAAGAAGTACGGGGTCACTGCCATAAATCTTTCTATAAGGTTTTTCAGTACGAAAAGGGAAGGTAAACTTAGTATCGAGGTCGGTTTCATCACACGTATAAAAAGTAAGCTCGGTACCTTGTTCCGCAATTGCTTTGCACAATCCAAAATCATAAAAGTCGTTGCCACTGTGGCCCCCTATAGGTTCTACCATCGCTACCCTCAATCTTTCGTGGTCATTCATACCAGGCACTCAGGTTTTTATTGAGCAGTTTTTCAAGTTGAATGATGTCCGGTTTGAATATTTCATTCATCCGTGCGACAGTTTTATCGTGCTTCAACTCCTTTTTCTTTCGGGTTAGAAAAAGATTTTTAATCGACTCTACCTTCTCATCGGGAATAAATTTGCGTGCCAGGGTTCGTAATTTTTTTTGGGAATATATGGCTCTGAAGAAGCTATTTCGAGGAGTTGAATAGGTATTGTATTTACCCTCTAAGGCAGGAATATAGGTTTTATCTATTTGTAAAAATCCAAATATATTTAGAATCATGCTTTCTATATTCTCAGAGATCTCATCATAGATGAAGACTCGCACATTATCTTTCCCAAAGACATCAAGATAACGTTTCACCTGACCAGAATAAAGGCCCAATTCTATATATTGCTGATACCATAGATGCGCATACTTATGGTTGCATTTTCGGTTCACAATATTTTCAAGAGGACCGTTCACATAGCCAAGCTTGTGCTCCATAAAGAAATGCGAGAATGCACGCTCAACAGGATTGCGAAGTGATATAATTATTTTTGCCTGCGGAACAAGCTGATGGATTTTTTCGGCTACAGTAGGATAAAAGAGATACGAAACGCTGGCTTCACCAATGGCTTTGTGCCTACCATTTGCGTGCTCAAACAATTTCTTATATTCTTCATAGGTGCCAACGCCTTTTTCTTTATGATAAAGATTTTGCCGGATCGTTTCTTCGTAGGAGAAAAAATTAGGCTCTTTAATGGCACTCATGAACACTTCGGGATGCCGCTTTAGATAATAATATAATGATGTGGTGCCGGCCTTCGGCGCCCCTACGATAAAAAAATTAGGTAATTTTTCAGTCATGAGATTATTTTAACCAGGCCGGTAATTGAGTGATCCCTTTGTTACGAAGAAGGTCAGCTAATTGTTTATTATAGGGTGCGTAAAGTGTTTCGAGGTAGTCTCTTTCTTCCAAACTCATTTTCTCACGACTGCTTTCACTTGCATTCACTTTTTTGTAAAGACTGCGTAAAGTTCGCTTCAATCCTACATTTTTTCTCCAAAAAGATTCAAAATTTTTATTGAGTTCCAGCATGGCCTTATGCATCCAGCGATTTTTGTAGCCAATGGTTTGATTTTCAATTTTAAAATCTTCTGGTTTATAAAGCCTAAAATCTATGTTAAGCCATTGGCACAAATGGGCCATGAAAGCTGAAGTATCCTCTTTCAGATTCTCAAAAAATAATATCTTCACGTTGTCACCGAATATTTCAAGCCAACAGGTCAGATAATTAATGTAAAAACCCTCTTTTATTCCTCTGATGAATAGCGCCTCTTCATCTTCTCTGTGGTCATCTATTTCCGATATAGCAAGCTCCTGTGATTTTTTGATAAACGCAGTAAAGGAAGTTTCCTTACCAAGATATGCATTCGCCTTTTTTCTCTCATAGAAAGAAAACAACCTGTCTACCGGATTGCGGAGGATAAAAATGATTTTTACTTCGGTACCAAGCTCCTTTTGAATACGTCGTGCAATGGTTTCCTTTCCGTATAAATAACTTGGACTTGCCTCCAGCCTATACCTTTTGTTTTGATGACAATGACTAAAATACCTGACGTATTCACTTAGGGCGGGAATATCTTTGCCATATTTTAATGGCATAAAAAAGCCAATTTCCTTTGTTACCGAGCCGCATACATCAGAATGCAATGATAGATAGGTAAATACACTGGTTGTACCTGCTTTATGAACTCCCCCAATGATCAGGTTTGGTAACTGCGAAAAATTCATTCTTGTTTAAGTTAACCTCTGATTATGGGTGAGCCTATAATTGCGATCAGGATGTAATTGAGTATAGTAATGGAAAAAATGCATCGCAATAAATGAGGCTGCAATAGCAATGCCCGGATCAAAGAAGCTGCCACCCGTTGGTATTCCTCTTACGATGAAAAATATGATGAAAAAGAGGATGGCCTGGTAGAAATAATCGTTTTTAATTTCCTTGCGAAGCTTGCGGTGAGTTCTGAAGACCAGCCAGTATTGAGATAACCCGATGAACAGACCAAGCAAGCCGAATTGGTAGACAACGCCAAGCATTCCTATATCAGAGGCGTAGAAATGGCCCAGCTCCGCCATAGGTCCACCTAACCAGTTATTACTGATTTTTCCATTCCCAAAAAACCAGCTGAAATTATGCTTAGCGAAATATTTGAAGGCGATTGCACTTTCGCGAAGCCGTGAATCCGCCGATGCCTCCCCCGTTTCCTGACCTGTGAGTACAAGAAAAACACTTGTGTACATATCCACTATGCGATCATTAATATCGGGTCTTAATACTTCCAGCATTCCAACAGTAGTCAGAATGAGCAGCACAAAAGCCAGGGAATAGTAAATGATCTTTTCTTTTCCGGCATATATAAGAAAATACAAGCCCAACGTTCCTAACAGAGCTACCGATGTCCCCCTTTTTTGATTGATGAAGAAGATGTAAGCAAAAAACCCGATAAAGAAAAGAGCATATATGACCCTGTTTGTTCTTATAAACCGGACAAAATAGTAAATGGTAGCAAAAGCAAACCCGAAGATGTCGAACTCAAATTGACAACCGCCTTTGGTAGAATTACAATAGACAAACAATGTTCCCTCAAATTGATTAGGATTAAGTGTAACCAACATAAGTAAATACCAGGGCAGATTAAACCATGCACCAAACAAAAGTCCATCACGTATAATGGTTAGGTCAATAGCTTTAGTTTTTAAAAGATAGAAAATAAAAATGCCCGATAAAATGGAAAGCCATGACTTTTCGGCTGACATACCCAAAAAGACTGGCTGCCCAAAATAGAAATTAGTAACGAACCCCCCCTGAAGCATGACATAGGTGAGGAGAACTAAAATTATTATTTCATATGGTGTAAAGCCGGAATTTTTTACAAGTAGTTTATCAATTATGTAAACTATAGTGAAAGAGAGATAGACAAAAAGCATCGGATAGCCGCCATAAAGCAGGTAGTATAAAGTAAGCGGGCTTTTAATGAGTGTTCCGAAAATGTTTATGAAAAGAAAATAGATTCCCAAAACCTTCAGGCGCCGTTTCCAGGTATTCTGAATACTGGTAGTTGAAATTGGAGGTGATGATAATTCTAATCCCTGCTGCACGTGCGTTTACCTAAAAGTATTTTAAGGATAAGAACCGATTCTTTTGAATTGCCTTCGGTAAGATTTTTTATGGCTTTAAGTGAAAGCCGGATAATGGGTGCGAAGATAAGGTACGGATAATAAAGTTGGTAGAATAACATCCAGCCGCGGTATTTGCAACACATAAAAAATAGTGGCCTTTGTTTACTTTTTATCTCCTTACCAGTAGTTACTCCCTGCTTGTGATATATGATGCTCTTATACGAATAGCCGTGCTTCCATCCCTTGAGAGCTCCACGCACTTCCCAATCCATTTCCTCAAAATAGGCATAGTACACGTCATTCATTAATCCCACATCCTCAAGAAATTCCTTTCTTATAAATAACGAGGCGCCATATACATAATCAAATTTCACATCATCGTTATCATACTGACCTGTGTCTATCTCCTTTAGCCCAAGATGATATGACCATGTATTCCATTTATTAAACATGCCCCCAATGGCATTGATTTTATCAGGCCAGCGATACCATAATAATTTTGAGCCTATGATACCTACCTTTTCAGATCTTGCTGCATATGCTGAGGCCTGATCAATAAGTGCACTTAATGCGTCATAATGTAATGTCGTGTCATTGTTCAGGAGCCAGATAAAATCAACATCGCCTTTTCTAAGAGCATACTTAGCACCAGCATTATTGCTACCTGCAAAGCCAATGTCAGTTCTTGCCTGAATAAAGATTAGAGGGTATCTGAAATTACCTGCGTCCGGAGCAATTTGCTCTTCGGCTGCTTTTTCCTTTTCGAGGATGTTTACGATTCCTGTTTCGTGAATTTCATATTCTACATATGCAATGGGTTTGTTGCAGGAGGGAAAGGAAAACTCTTTGATCTCTTTGGGCGGATTGAAATCAATTGTTTGTTTTCCTTCGGCCCAATTCTTTATTATTTGTAAAGAGGCTGGTGTGTTATTGTCTACAACTACAATCTGAAAATTGGTAAACGATTGCTTAGCCAGGCTTTCAATTGTTTCAACAGTGTTTTCATGGCCATTAAAGTTGACAAGTACAATGTATATTTTAGGTTGTTCCATAGCTTGTCTCTGTTGTGTCATGTTCCCCGAACCGGATGTTATCAGTGTTGCTATTGATCGACAGCAACCCATACGGAAAGATCTCTGTTGATGAGCTTGCCAAGTTTCATTACATCCTCTTTGAAAATTTCAGCTAGAAATCTTCTCTCTTCCTCTTTTAACTTAGGAAGGTTTTTATTTGTGTAGAGAGTTTTTTTAAATTTTGATTTTATTGATTTTGGAAGAACACCTTTCAGCCAGTCTTTGATTCTTTTTTGAGAATTCAGGGTGCCTATGACCTTATTTTTGGGGACGAAGGAGGGATTGAACTTTTGTGAATAATCTATCTCCACATCAGGGTTCACATTGAGAAAGCCAAACATATCCTTTACCACAGCACCTGCATCTTTTTTGAAATCATCAAAAAGGTAAATGCGCCGCTGACGTTCAGGAAAAATATCTATGAATCGCTTCACCTGTTCATAATACATTCCTATCTCTATATACAAATTGGAAATACCCCAGCCTTTAGGGCTTCGCGCTATATCTTTTTTCAAAGCTGTCATAAAATCGTCTCTCTCATAACCGATACGCAGATCCATTAAATAATGGCTGAATGCACGCTCTACGGGATTGCGCAGCATCATGATCACCTTAGCATTTGGAAATTCATTAAAAATATTTCGTGCAGCCTCCGAGGAATAGAGGTAAGAATTGGTAATCTCCCCTATTGCCTTTTCACCATTCACATTTTTAAACAGTTGTTCATACTGGGTCCTTTCTTTCACAAATGCATGAAAGATTCCTTTACTCATATCTGTATCTAAGAAAACAGACAGATCTTTGTTAAGTGATCGGGCGTAGTTGGGGCGAAACTTTGAGTTATCAATATCGGTAGAGAAATGGTGTGTCTCTTTTATGGGTGCCATATAAATCTGCGGATGCATCTTCATGTATTCATACAATGACGTTGTTCCGGATTTAGCAGCACCAACGACAAAAAAGTTTGGAAGCATCTCTTTCTTTATTTCTGTCATTGTAAATTTCTTTTCGGTGACAAGAGGTATTGCCGGAAGCAATAAACCCGAAAATTGCGAATAGACCCGATTACGGATTTTGTTAATGTCATTTCAATACCCAACTTGTAAGATCTCTCTTTATCAAATCCTGCAACCGAAGCACATCTTCGGAATATATATTTTTAAGATTATCCCTTGTTTCAGACTTCATCTCTATTTTCTCAAGATTATATTTGTATACCGTGCTTTGAACTTTTAGGCGCATCCTTTTGCGCACATCTTTTGGCATGAGCTTTCCCAGGATTTTCTTTAGAGGGTTTGGCTTTTTTAAAAAGCTGTTTATCGCTTCCACCTTTGATTTTCCACTCACATTTAGCGCATCGGCAAATTCCAGAGCTATCTTCTCAATGTTTAAAAATTCTTCGAGTGATCTCACCACTCCTTCAG
>JACCZV010000281.1 GCA_013695775.1 Chitinophagales bacterium
TGAAGCCATCGGCCCCATTCTTCTCGGATTAAAAAAATCTGTGCATATTCTGCAACTTGGAAGTTCAGTAAGAGAGATCATTAATATGGTGACCATTGCTGTAATAGATGCTCAGTCGAAGAAATAAGAAATTTTTACCAATACTTTCGTAATACATTTAAGAATAAACATGCTCTAAAAAAAAGATATTGTTTATCAACGTATTTAGTAAAATCGAAGCTGCGCGCCAGCCTGCGATTGCCTGGCGGAGCCGTTTGGCAATCGCGATTCTTTTGGTTACTTTTCTTTTAAAGAAAAGTATTAAATATAAAAATGTTTAAAATACTCAGCCTTTGAACTTAATTCAACGGCACATCGTGCTAAAAACTTACCAAACTATTTAATATAGAAAGAGTGACTTAATTCAGACCTAATTCGATTTCTCTTCGTAATTATATAAAAAATAATCAAAGCCAGCCCTTACGTTTAAATATCCATAGAGTGAGTAATGAAGAGAGGATAATTAGTGCAAGCGCAAAGGGATATCCAAGCTTCCAATTGAGTTCGGGCATGCCCGCAAAGTTCATCCCATAGATGCTTGCAACCAATGTGGGTGGAAGAAAAACCACTGATGCAACAGTAAAGATTTTAATGATCTTATTCTGCTCAATATTAATCAATCCAAGAAATGTATCCTGTAAGTATTCGAGCCTGTCGAAGCTGAATGAGGTATGATCCATCAGGGAATTTACATCTTTGATCATCATTCTAAGCCTGTCATAGCAATCTTTAGGAAAATGGTCGCTTCGCAACATTGCAGCGATCATCCGTTGCTTATCAATCATATTCTGGCGAAGCATCATCGTCATCTCCTGCAATTGTGTAATATGAATCAGGAAATCGCGCTCTGCCTTCTGACCTGTCCCCACTATTTTGCCAATACGCGAAATGTCGCGGGCAATATTCTCCAGCAAATCCGCATCAAAGTCTATCCTATTTTCGAATATTGATAACATTACATGGTGGCCTGATGGAAAGGATTTCGGTGCAGTCAAAATTTTTCTGGAAATTTCTGTGAACGATCGGAATTCGTTTGTGCGGTGTGTTATCAAGTAATTGTTTTTTAAGATGAAGGTAGCAGGATCGCTGATGTAGGTATCACCCTGGGGCATCAGAAAATTTGAATTCGCAACGATGATCTTATTTGTTTCGAGATAGCGTGAGCTACTTTCAATTTCTTCCTGCTGCTGCTTCTCATAGAGGTTGATGCCAAACTTATTGCTGATGTATCTTTTCTCAAGGTCATCAAGGCGGTTCAGATCAACCCACACCACGCTCAGCGGATCAATTTGAGGCAACGTGCGCAGATCAGATTCATGGGCAATCTTGTCGTGCTGCCGGAAATAAATGTTGATCATCCCAAGTAAAATTACGAGAGTAAAATACTACTTAAAATGAGTTTTCAGGGGAGGGATAGATTAATTTCAGGAATGAAATTCTAATGCTGGTTTGAAAATCTTAAATCCATCACCTCATTAAATTGTGAAGGAAAAATTTATCATAGCTCAGAGATATTTCTTTAGTCATGATAAATAATGATCTTCACCTCAATATTCCATCACTTTTCATATGATATAGAAATCCACAAGCCTCAATATGCAAATTAAATTCTGCGGAGCCGATAGAGTTGTAACAGGAAGCTCACACCTTATTATTCTTGATGATGGTTATAAGATTCTCCTTGATTGCGGATTATTCCAGGGTGGAGAAAATTATGTGGACACCTTTAATCAAAGTTTTCATTTTGATCCTAAAGAAATTGATGTGCTGATTCTTTCCCATGCACACATTGATCACAGCGGGCGGATACCTAAACTCGTGCATGAGGGTTTTAACGGCAGAATCATCTGCACTTCGGCAACAAAAGATCTCTGCAAGATTATGCTGCTCGATAGTGCACACATACAGGAAAATGATGCGAGATATGTCAATAAAAAGCGTTTAAAAAGGGGACAGCCACCCATTAACCCATTATATACACAAGATGATGTAGAGCCAGCTCTCCGCTTGTTTGAAGCCGTTGACTACGAAACGGAATTCTTAGTTAGAGATGGAGTTACAGGATACTTCCGCGACAATGGTCACATCATTGGTAGTGGCAGCATCCTGCTAAATGTTCAATCAACGGAAGGATTACGAAAAATCGGATTTACAGGAGATATCGGAAGGCCAAATCGTCCGATCCTGAAAGACCCCGCTCCAATGGAAGATGTAGACTACCTTATCAGCGAGGCAACATATGGAGGTCGCTATCACGAGAGTTATCCTGATGATAAGGAATATTTATTAAAGGTAGTTGTGGATTGCTGTATCTCAAGAAGGGGAAAAGTGATCATTCCTGCATTCAGCATTGGCAGAACCCAGGAAGTTGTCTTCATGCTTGATCAGCTGAATAAAGATGGAAAGCTTCCACACATCCCTGTTTACGTCGATAGTCCCTTATCAACCAATGCCACGGAGGTTTATAGAAATCACACAGAATGCTTTGATGATTATGTTAGCAGGTACCTGATTACTGACAATAATCCGTTTGGATTCAATGATCTTACTTATATCACAGAGGTTGAAGAATCGAAGGCATTGAATATGAAGCCTGAGCCGTGCATGATCATCTCTGCCTCAGGCATGGCCGAAGCAGGACGCATCGTACATCATATTAAAAATAATATGGAAGACGCGCGAAATACGATCCTCATTGTAGGCTATTGCGCAGAGGGCTCATTGGGATGGAAAATACGGAACGGAATTTCTCCTATTAAAATCTTTGGGGATGAAAAGCAGTTAAGAGCAAAAGTAGAGATCATGGATTCGTTCAGCGCCCATGGTGATCATGATGAGCTCCTGCATTTCTTAAATAATTTAAACAGGCAAAGACTAAAAAAATTGTTTCTTGTACACGGTGTGTT
>JACCZV010000282.1 GCA_013695775.1 Chitinophagales bacterium
GAAATACATAATACTGAAGGAGAGTAATAGCTAAAAGTAAAGGGGTGAAAAAGATCGAATTAAAATTGATAGAGGCGAAATATATAGATATGATAAAAGCAATTAAAACTACCAGACGTGCAATGATGAGCTTTGTACCGAAAATCTTTAGGGGTATATACAGTGTGGCATTGAATAATGGTGTTTTCACTAAATTGTCGCATTCCATAAAGTCGAGGTAATGATGATTGACATAGTTGCGAAGCTGGCTGGTATTCAAACCCTCATCAGTGAAAGCATCGCGGCTCTTCGTTAGATTAATGTCAGGATCTGCGTGGAGAAAAGGAAGATGAAGCAGCACCATTAGAAGGAGACATCCAGGCCGGATATACCACCATTTTTCTTTCATTCAATACGACTGATTTTTTGCCGGAGAATTTTCCTGAAAGATACTCCAGTCATATGGCTTAAAGCGGAGGCGAATTTTATTATTTTTAGGAATCATTTTCTCCTCCCTGAGCAAATTAAGAATACTCTATAGCCACCAAAATCTCCGCGGTACCAATTGAAGATGGAAGATATGTAAAGCGGGTAGATCCTCGTTCAAATTTAACATCATCCGCCAAAAATGCCTTCATTGAATCATCCAATTGAATGTGTATGTTTCCGGGCTTATAAAATGCAATTGCCGGGCAACTTACACCGCCGCAATTTAAAGCAAAATGAATTCTGTAATTAAGAGGTACCCGCATAGATTTTTCAAATTCTCTTAAAAATCTTTTTTAAATATCCGAAAACTCCACCAGACCGAGGAATGCCTTAAGAGGCCATGTTCTATGTCGTTAAGTGAAAGATTTTCTCCTGCAATCAAAATTGCCGTCCTGCTAAAAAATTTATATCTTGTTATATATGCGGTTAAATCAGGGTGCTGCTCTCTAATAAGCACTTGCGCAAATGCATTGTAAATATTTATAAGAAAGGCTTTCCGTGCAGGGAGCGTACATAAATCAATATGTAATTGTTTGCGAGACAAATTCGCCAGGGCTGCAACGTATGGCCGATAATCTGACAAAGTTGTAACGGCAATTAGTAATCTATTCGAAAGCTGAATTGCAGTCATCTTCTGAATCGCTTCATCGGTTCGAAGCTGTAAAGGCATTATGTTGCGTAATATTTAGTGGCCGGTCTTCCATCTGATTTAAGACACTGCATACTTTATCAACTTTTGAATCATCAATGTCTAGATGAGTTACCATTCTCACCTGATTCCTTCCAATATCAACGGCAAGAATATCATGTTCTTTCAAAAATGTAGAGAATTGATTCGCTGGCATTTCTTCAGTACATTTAAAAATGATAATGTTGGTATCAATCGGCATAATCCATTCCACAAAATTTTTTGATGACAATACCTGGCCAATGGTTCTTGCTCTCTGGTGATCATCTCTTAATCTTTCGATATTATTATCTAAAGCATAAATCCCCGCTGCTGCAAGAATGCCAGCCTGTCGCATTCCTCCACCGAAAATCTTCCTGTATTTTCTTGCCCGCTTAATGAAATCTTCATCAGATAACAGCAAGCTGCCCACAGGACACCCAAGCCCTTTTGATAAGCAAAACGATACGGAGTCGAAATGCTTACCGACTTCAATAGGTGAAATATTCAATTCAACTAAAGCATTAAAGATTCGCGCACCGTCAAGATGAATTTTCAATCCGGTATAATGCGCAGTTTCGCTGAGAGCGCCCATCTCACTCAAAGTGTAATAGCTGCCTCCTCCACGATTTGCGGTATTTTCTATACTAACCAGCCTGGTGCGTGCATGGTGATCATTTTCGGGGTTTATGTTGTCAAGGATGTCCTGCGGTTTTATTCTCCCGCGATCCCCCTTGATTAGCCGTACGGAGCATCCTGAATGAAAGGCCATGCCCCCTGCTTCATAAAAATATACATGGTTGGTCTGCTCAATAATCACCTCATCGCCCGGCTGGGTATGGGTTTTTACCGCTAATTGATTAGTCATGGTGCCAGAGGGACAATACAATGCTGCTTCCATTCCGAAAAGAGATGCTGCCTTTGCTTCGAGCTCCTTTATTGTTGGATCATCTCTAAAAACATCATCGCCGGTTTTAGCTTGCATCATAGCATTAAGCATTTCCGGAGTTGGCCGTGTAACGGTATCGCTTCTCAGGTCAATCATTCAGTAGAGTAATCTATTTTTAAAAAATTCAAAGTAGTTAACAAACATTCATCGTCGCGTTAGGATTCAGTTCATCTTCACTGGGTATGAAAAATTCGCTTTGCTGAATGCAGATCACCCTCGCCTAAAAAGTTGATTAATAAATTCCAAACCGAGCGATGGCCTAAGCAGCAAGGTATAAACAATGCCGAACACAGCACCGTAAAAATGAGCGTCATGATTTATATTATCTCCGCCTTTTCTTGACATATACCATGAATATGCAAGATATAATACACCCATCACAATGCCCGGCATAGGAATAAAATACAGATAAATGGTACCCAACGGATTTAATAGTACAAATGCAAAGAGCACAGATGATATGGCTCCGCTTGCTCCGAGGCTTGAATACCATGGATGATTCTGATGTTTAGCATATGTAGGTAGATCAGAGATTAACAGACCTCCGATGTATAGCAGAATAAAATAGTACCAGCCCCGGCTTCCAAACTCTGCTGAATAATAAGCATTCACCAATGGACCAAATGAATAAAGCACGAACATATTGAAGAACAGGTGCAGCCAGTTTGCATGAATAAGCCCTGAGGTAAGAAATCGATACCATTGATTACCATGTTTTATGGCATACGGCTTCATCAGCCAGCGATTCATCAGGTCATTGGATTGAAATGCTAAAAGTGACGCAGCAACAGTAATAATGATAATAATAACGGCAATGCTCATATGCGTAAGGTATGTTACTAAAAGTGTTTTAGCTGATAAAACTTTCCGTGAAATTCGATGTCTATTAATTCTTTCTTATAAATCCATCAGAGATATTACAAAATTCAAGATAACTACCATGGAGCTCAGTGATGATATTTCTCATTCTTAATGATGGTGAAACTCCGGTAGAGCTGTTCTATAAAAACAATTTTGGCAAGTTGATGAGGCAGGGTCATTTTTGAGAGTGAGATCATCAGAGAGCTTTTGTCGTATATGCTTTTATGAAAACCATAAGCGCCACCCACTACGAAGCACAGGCCCTTAGTTCCGGAATTCATTTTTTTCATTAAAAGTT